>JAHFDX010000636.1 GCA_023248785.1 Myxococcales bacterium | reverse complement strand
CTACATCGGTGTCCGAAAGAACGTCCTCGACCTACGACGAACCTGCGCCGTTGAAAATCTCATCACGCTCGATCGACCGCACCTGGCGGACGCCGCGTGAACTTACGTGTTCGGTGCTCTACACACGCAGCGATTCGCCTTGGAAATCAGTTGCAATTTTACGCCGGCGCGTATTTGAATGGTCTGTTCGACGCCATACGCAACCGCGGTGTGTCCGTCTATGAGGGAACGCGCGTTATTGCCGTAGAAGATGGGGAGCCGTGCATCGTGCACACCGAAGGTGGCGCAACAGTGCGCGCGCGCGCCGTATTTGTAGCGGCTCACGTCCCCACAGTGAACACCGTGTTTCTTCAAACGAAGGTCGCAGCATACCGCTCGTACGTGATCGCGTACCCGGGCGTTCAATTGTCCGACGGGCTCTTTGGGACACTGCCGATCCGTACCACTATTTCTCAACGTTCCGAGTCGACGACGACGATTTTCTCATGGTGGGTGGCGAGGATCACAAGACGGGCACAGCGAGTGACACCCATTCTCGATTCGAATCGCTACGGCGTTACGGTGGCGATCGATTTCGTTCTGGGCCACCCGCGGTGCCTGCGTTCGAGTGGTCCGGACAGGTGGAAGAGCCCGTCGATGGAATGCCCTACATTGGGCGAAATTCCGTCTCGAAAAATGTGTACGTTGCAACCGGATACTCAGGCAACGGCACGACATTCGGCACGTTGGCCGCGATGATCGTGCACGATCTCGTGCGCGAGGTTTCCAATCCATGGGCCTCGCTGTACGACGCCACGCGAGTGAAACCTGTCGCGTCCGCGTCGACATACCTCAAAGAGAACATGGACTTTCCCATTCATTTTCTCGGCGATCGCATGGTGAGTGAGCCCCGGGGCTCCGATGACATTGGGGCGGGCGATGGTGCCATCGTCAAAGTCGAAGGGCGCCGCCTTGCAATCCATCGCGACGACGGCGGTCAGATTTATGCCCTTTCACCTGTATGCTCTCACCTTGGATGCCTCGTCAAATTCAACCGCTAAGAAACGTCGTGGGACTGCCCATGCCATGGCTCTCGGTATGACATTCACGGAACCGTACTCGATGGCCCCGCGACGCGTTCGCTGCGCAAGGTGGAGCTGCCCCCACCAATAGGGGGTGAGCGCACCAGCAAGTGAGCGTGACAGGTTCGCCGGAGCCGCTTCGCGCGCGCATCGAAAAACTCCCCCTGGTTTGCGGAAGGTTCGCTGCCTGACCCGAGGCCAATCAGCCCAGATACTGCCGAATACCGAGTCAAAGGGCCCGTTTCGAACCTCCGCGTACGTGTCGCAAAGCCCCTTCGTGCAAACCGTGGGGCGAACCACCCCAAGGTTCGAGCTCTTCCGTAGGCCTTTCCGTCAATCATGCTTCAACGGACGAGGTGTTCAGCCGTTCATGGGAATCAGATGCCATCCCTTGGTAGGCTCGTAGCGACCTCGTTTTTGGTAAGCGCATGCTCGCCTCCCGCCGACGTGGAACAAACCGCAAGCCCCGACGCATCGTCGAAGTCCAATGACGGGTCGATCGTTGAGCCCGGTAAAAAATCCGGGGACACGTCGCCGAACGGTAGCGCGTTCCAGTCCGATCACTGGATGTACGAGGACGGCGGCCATGCAATGCCCGACAGTTCTGGACAGCCCAACGTGCGTGACGCCACGCCGTCCGATGCGATGTCATCGGAGGCGTCTACCGTTTGTTCACCGCGATTTACCGCGCACGTAACGGACGTTGCCGCGGTGCGCTCAGTCACCCCGTTGCCCGCACTCGCGTCTGGCGTGGCGTACGAAATCCGATCATATGTGACGGTAAAAGACAGCTATGCGGGCGTGCCGGTCCCCTTTTATGCGCCTACAAAAATGAAGCTCGTCGGTTCGAAACACTATTGGCCGCAAGGCGCACCGCAAGGCTACGTCGCAGATTGGCACCTGCATTTTGAATCAGTTTGCGACCCGAATATGTCGATCGATTTCGCTCATGTCAAAGATGTCGCTCTCAAGGTTGCGGCCGTTTCGAACACCGCGATCGATTACGTGAGCAGCGCCTGGGCTCAGGTGAGCTCACAAGTCGTATTCGCACCAGGCGAGATCTTTGGTTACTACATCAAAGGACTCAACTCGATCGCGTGGGATTTCATCGTCCTCGACAAAGGCGTGACGAATACATTCGCAAACCAAGCACGCTATTCCGGTAGCAAATACGAAAACGCGACTTGCCCGTACGACAAATACGATCAACCCCTGAAGGGATCGTACACCGCGCTCATCGCCGGATTCGGTCAAACGCCGACTGGAAACATGGGTTGCGGCACCGTCATGCACGACAAGGTGGGCACCATCGCGGGGGTCTGGTTCCCAAACTCGGATCCGAGGACTGGCGTCTATACCGGTGCCCCCGATGGCTATTACGGTTCCCCGCTATCGGCGTTTCTTGGCGAAGACAAGATCGTGTACTTGGGCAATCTAAACAACTCGGCCCTTCGCGTCGATCCGAGCAATCCCACGTACAAGGACCCCGAAACGATCACCACATCGCACTGTTTTCAAAACTACCCGACGCCAGACAAGCCGGACGGATACGCGTTCTACCAAGTAGTGTCGAACACCGAGATGCGCGTAGCGTATTCACCGTCGGGAGTGTGTCCTTCGTCAATGCCGACGGCCTACAAATCGTACTATCGCTAGCGCACCGATCAGATAACGCCACGTGGCGGGCGAACGCCCGGGCGTGGCGGTGAGAAACACAGTGGTTTCGATCGTTTGCACAAACCGATCGAGGCCGGGCCGTAGTGATGATCTTTCTCGTTAATACCAAGCACGACGCGCTGGGA
>JAHFDX010000635.1:607-2872 GCA_023248785.1 Myxococcales bacterium | reverse complement strand
TTGGCCTTGAGCACAATGGGTGTGCCGTCAAGCGTGACCTGCGGTTCGTTACGCGCGGCAAGAAGATCGCGCGCGAATGCGTAGTGCCGCTCGGCGCGCGTTCGTGCTTCTTCGATCGCGACTTCGTTGGGATTAACGATGACCTCGCCTCGACGTCCATCGACGACAATGACATCGCCGGATCGAATCAAAGCGAGCGCGTCAGTCGCACCAACCACCGCCGGAATCTCAAGCGCCCGTGCCATGATCGCCGTGTGACTTGTTTTTGTGCCAACCTCAGTTACGAATGCAAGCACCGGGTCTTTGGCCATGGCGGCGGTATCCGCGGGAGACAAATCGTGGGCAATGATGACGGTGGGTTCTGTAAACGAGAACGGGGAGAGCACTTCGGCGCCCATGAGCTCTCGAGCAATGCGCTCGCTCACAAACTCTATGTCGTGCCTTCGCTCAAGAAGGTAGCCGTCGACGTGTTCGGAGTTGGTGAACATCTGGGCGATTTCGTCGGCTGCGGTAAGCACCGCCCATTCCGCGCATTTCAGCTCTTTGCGAATGCGTTCTTCGACGCGTGTGAGCAACATCGGATCCGAGAGCATCGCCAAGTATGCGTCGAGAATCGCTGAGGGTTCGACGACGCCTGGTGTGCGTACGCTCGCACTTACTTCCACGATGCTCGTACGCGCTCGGTCAACGGCTTGATATAGCCGTACAATCTCTTCTTCTACGCGCGACACCTCAATCGAACGTCGTCGCACATTGGCACGGACGTTTCCGAGCACGAGTGCACGCCCGACCGCTACGCCGGAAGACGCGGCGATACCGCCGAGGACGAGGCCTCGTACGGCGGAATCCGGTGGTGGACGAGTCGATCCTCCTGCCATCAGGTTGGTTCTCCAAACCGATTCGAGATGAGCTCCCCGATCGCGTCAACACACTGCGAAGCACCTTGTCCTTTTGCTCGCACCTCGATGACTGTGCCTTTCGATCCACACAGCAAGAGAACGCCCATCACGCTCTTTCCATTCGCCGCCTGATCGCCTCGACCGATCTCGACCTCACAGGAAAATCGCGAAGCCATCTGAACCAACTTCGTAGCTGCCCGTGCGTGCAGCCCAAGGTCGTTGACGATGGTAAAACTCTTAATAACCTGTGCGCTCAAGGGGATTCTCCTCTGCCTGCCGCGTCGGGCGGGGGAGGCGGGATGGTGCCTGATGTTCGCTGAATATCCCGGTGGTGTGTGCTGATGGGAAGTTTGAAGCGGGGCGAGAGGCGTCGATTGAGAGCCTCAGCGATCGCGACCGATCGGTGCTGGCCCCCGGTGCACCCGATGGCGATGGTGAGGTAGCTCTTGCCCTCGCGCTCGTACTTGGGAAGGCAAAACGCGAGAAGGTCGGCCACTTTATCGATGAACTCGGAGCAATCTTTGAGGTTAAGCACGTACTTCGAAACGACCGCGTCAAGGCCTGAAAGCGGGCGCAGCTCGGGAATGAAGTACGGGTTATCGAGAAAGCGAACATCGAACACAAGGTCAGCGTCCGTGGGTACACCGTATTTGAATCCAAACGAAACGATGCGTGTCGCCATTCGAACGAGAGCCCCATCGCATCCGCTAAATCCGGCGAGCATCACTCGTCGTAGCTCGTGAGAAGAAAGACGAGTCGTGTCGATGACACGCGTGGCTCGAGCTCTTAGTGAAGCAAGCCGTTCACGCTCGGCGCGCACGCCGTCGAGTATTGCGATGCCTTCGCGTGAACGAATGTGCTCATCAACCGGGGCGAGCGGATGCGGGCGTCGTGTTTCATTGAAGCGACGCAGAATTGTTTCATCGTTCGCATCGAGAAAGACGACGGTAACGCGGCGCACGCCATTGCGTTCCACTTGCGAAAGCGTGTCCGAGACGCTTCCCAAAAATGCACCGACACGTGCATCGATGCCGAGACCAATGCGCGTGATGCCGCCGCGCTCGCAGACTTCGACGGCCTGAGGTGCCAAGTTTGTCGGCAAGTTGTCCATGCAAAAGAAACCGAGGTCTTCAAGAGCGTGTAAGGCCGTCGACTTACCGGCGCCCGAAAGCCCTGTGACGACGACTACGTATGTCGCGTCTTGCGCTGCGCTCATGGAAGTTCCTCCGAACGCTTTGCGATAGGGATCCACGCGGCGCTTTCATCCATTCCCGGCCGCTCCGATGCCACCCTTGGAAACCGAGACGCGGGAGCCAGTTCTTCGAGCGCATCGATCCCGGGGAGCGCCGACGACTCCGGGTCGCCT
>JAHFDX010000635.1:0-597 GCA_023248785.1 Myxococcales bacterium | reverse complement strand
CCTTCTGCTCCTGCTCGGACTCCAAGCTGTTGGTCAATGCGATTGAGCAATTCGTACGTCGGATTGCGGCCCGTACGACGCACCAACTCGTTGCGCGCGGCGATTTCAAGAATGCTGCCCATGTCGCGGGCGGGCCTCACGGGCACCGTCAGTTCGCGAATCGGCGTGCCTAAGATGTTGAAAAACTTTGGTTCGAGGCCGAGCCGATCGTGGTCTGATCCCTCCGAGTACTCGGCCCAATCGATCAGTCGCACTGCGAGATCGATGCGTTTTCTCTCTCGGACGCTCGTCACCCCGAACAGATCCTTGATGTCGAGAATCCCGAGGCCACGGACTTCCATATGGTGCCGAAGGAGATCGGCCGCTTGACCAAAAACCATGTTGGGCGGACGCCAATCGCACCGCACCACATCGTCTGCGACGAGCCGATGACCGCGCATGATGAGTTCGAGGGCACACTCACTCTTGCCGATCCCGCTGCTTCCCACTAGCAAAAGACCAATGCCGAAAACGTCGACCAACACCCCGTGAAGTTGCATTTGAGGCGCAAGCTTTTCGTCGAGGAGTGAGTGCAATGCGTTGATGGTGCGGCTCGAG
>JAHFDX010000061.1 GCA_023248785.1 Myxococcales bacterium | reverse complement strand
GAACGAAACGCAATGAGTCTTCCCTCGCGCGGGACAATAATCTCGTTCGTCCCGTCTTGGTCCAAATCCGCAACTGCAGGCGAACCCAACCACGCTTCGTGCCAGCGATCCTTCAGCGTGAGCCATCGCTCCGGTGTCGTTACAACAGCCGAACCGCCGCCTTTGGCGACCTCGCAGCTCGGAGCCGTCGGCGGAGGGACCGTGCCCCCCTGTGCCTTCGAGGGCCCGGCTGCTCCGGGGTCGCTGTCGCCAATCGAACCCCCGCCGCGACACGCCATCGCAAGCACCACGGGAACTAGGAGACCACGAACCCGCATGGGCCAACCTCCGTACGGCATTACGGGCTAACCCCCTGAGCACGTAAGCGGTACCCTCCCCGTCGATGAGTTCGTCCGAATTGGCTCAGTTAAGCACCTTGGTGGATGGCCTTCACAAACGTGCACCGCATGTTCCGAGGGTTGGGCTCGTTCTTGGAAGCGGCCTCGGCAGTTTTGCGGACGACCTGAAAAGCATAACGAAAATTCCGTACGCCGAACTCACTGGCATGCCTGTGTCATCCGTCGTCGGACACGCGGGCAACTTTGTCTTTGGAACTTGGGAAGGCGTGCCTGTCGTGTGCATGCAAGGACGGGTTCATCTGTATGAGGGTCACGCCGCACCCACCGTGGTACGGGGCACGCGTGCGATGGCCAAGCTGGGGGCAACGTGCGTGCTCTTGACCAACGCAGCCGGAGGTCTCGAACCAAGTTGGACACCCGGCGACTTGATGTTGATCACCGATCACCTGAACCTAACCGGAACCACTCCCCTGCTTGGCGCTAACGAAGATGCACTCGGGCCCCGCTTTGCCGACATGACCCGCGCCTACGATCCAGAAATCATGCAAATGGCGCGCGAAGTTGGGCAGGCACAACACATCGCTTTGCGCGAGGGCGTGTACGCAGGACTACTCGGTCCTTCGTATGAAACACCCGCGGAGATTCGGATGGTGCGCACGCTTGGCGCACAGGCTGTTGGGATGAGCACCGTGCTTGAAGTGATCGCGTTGCGCCACATGGGTGTTCGCATCGGTGCACTGAGCTGCATTACCAACTTGGGAGCGGGCATCTCAGGGAACGTGCTTTCCCACACCGAAGTGGAAGAAACAGCACGTGCCAAACGCCAAGATTTGAAGCGATTTCTGGGCCATTGGATTGCCCTCGCTGGGGAAAACGCGTGATGAGTGTCGACGTGGCAACCTGGGAGCGTCTTGCACAGGCGGCTATTAAAGTGCGGGAGAACGCGTATGCGCCCTTTTCGAACTACCGCGTGGGTGCCGCTCTTTTGACGCAAAGCGGGCACATCCACGCTGGATGCAACGTCGAAAACTCGACCTATGGAGCTACACTATGCGCCGAACGCGCGGCCATTTGCGCCATGGTCGCGCGTGGGGAGCGAGACCTTGTGGCCGTTGTCGTCGCAAGTGCCCCGCCTGAACCCGCAACGCCGTGCGGAATCTGCCGGCAAGTTCTTGCGGAATTCGCACTCGACCTGCCCGTGGTCGCCATCAGCGTCGAAGATGGCAAAGTCCTTACACGTCGAGATTATGCCTTGGCGCACTTGCTTCCGCATGCGTTCCGTTTGCGAAGCGCCGCCGGGTGATGCACGATGAGAGCACGTATGCTCGGTCGCTCTCATCGAGCCTTGAGTCGACTTGTCCTGTGCGCGTTTTGCACATCGAGTTGCGGAGGCAATAACGCCGCGGGCAATTTCGCGAAAGCCCCGGCCATGCCGACGGAGCGCAATGCAACCTGTCGCGTGCTGAAAAAGCAAACCGAGCCTCTCATCGTTGAGTGGTCAGAAACGATGCGAGGCAAACTCGAAACGCTACGAAGGCGAGGTCTTGTCGCTGTCCGTTACGAGGGGTGCGACCTTGAAGTGCTTCCCTTGTGCTCGGTGAAAGTCGAAGAGCTCGAATACAAGTACGAGCCCTTCGAACGAAAACAGGCCAAAGTCACCATTCGAAACGAAGACGAGCTGTTCGCCCATCTGCCTGTTGGCGCATTGGCGCTCGAAGGAAAGTTGCGTGCGGCGGGACAGCTCGTCATCGACATGACGATCGTTGGCCGATACGAATCGGGCATCCAAAAAGTGCGCCGCGATCAACTTGAAGGCGAGTGCGATTGGGCAACGCATGTCATCACCGACTTCACGGTGGGTGCGTTCAAGTTCGAGGCAGGCGCAGATGCCGACGTCGGCGCTGGGGCCATGGTGATGGGTGCAGGCGGCAAAGCATCGAGCGCGGCGAAGCGCGAGCTGCTCGCGCGCGATGGGGACGTGTCGGCGTGTTTCCGTTCGACGCGTACCGACGCATTGCCTCCCGAAGGCTGTGGTGCACTCATTCAAATTGAAGTCACCTCGCTTAACGAAGAGTCGCTTGCTTGCGCCGACGGGCTGCGTTGGACGGGCCGACAATGCGGTCCCATTCCTAAGAAACCGATCTGTCCAGTCGGTCAGCACGTTGATGGATACCGCTGCGTTAATGATTTCGAGATCGTGATTTGCCCCGTTGGAGAACACGTTTCTGCAGGCCACTGCGTTCCAGATAAGCCGGTTGAAGTAGTGGCCAAGGGAAGTTTCGGTGCGTCCGGTGCGCTCGGTTGGGCGCTTGGAATTTCGTCACTCGCATTTCTCGGAGCCGGTGGAATCATGGGAACCTACTCATTCTTTCGCGCGGACTACGTCGCCCGCGGTGGAACGGGGGCTTGCGATCCCACGCACAAGACCTGTACGGCAGCAGGGTTCTCTGAAAAATCGAGGCTCTCCACCATCGGTCTGCTCGGCACCATCGGATTGGGCGTCGGTGCGGGTGCCGGGCTGCTCTGGCTATTCTGGCCGAAGCTCGCTGCAAGCCTTCGCCTCGACATGAAGGCCAAAGTGGGCGAAGCTCACGTGGGCGTGACCGGTAATTTCTAGATCGTACGCTTTGTGAATGACCGGTAATTTCTCGATCGCACGCTTTGTGAATATTTGGCGCGCGAACCGACAGGCAGCGTGTCTTTTTGGAGGGGACAATGGTGCGTTTTGGTGGCGTTGCAGTACTTCTCGCGGTGCTGAGCTCGGGCTGCGCAAAGAGCGCACTTGTCCAGAGTGATCTTCCTCTCCAGCGGGTGGTCATCTACCGAAACGGGGTCGCGTATTTCGAGCGCGGAGGCCGCGTCGACAAGAGCGAGATTCGCTTCAAGATGAAAGAGCACACGGTCGGCGACTTCTTGGCCACTCTTGCTGTCATGGAACGCGGAGGAAGTTCGGTAATGTCTGCAGCATTCCCACTCGACCACGATGACGAGCGCGACGCAAAGCCGCGCAGTCTCATGAGTGAGGACGAGAAAAAGAAGCTTCGCAATGTGCTCTTGTCGCTCGATGGCGAAGAGCACGATCTTCTTCTCGGATACATTGCAGCTGCGCCCGTATGGCGGCCTTCGTACCGTGTCGTCGTGCAAGCCAATGGCGAGGCCGAGCTTCAAGCATGGGGCATCGTGCAAAACCTGTCCGGCGAAGATTGGAAAAACGTTCGGCTCTCGCTTGTGGCAGGAGCACCCATTGCATTTCAGGCGCAGCTCGCAACGTCCACCATTCCGAACCGTCCTGTCATCACAGACGAGGGTGAGGTGGTTGCGGCGGTTCCGATGTCTGAGCTCTCGCTCAGTAAGGACGATGCGAAGCCCCCACCCCCTGAGCCAAAAAAAGCGGAGGAAAAGGAAGCGGGCGGCGAGTTTGATTCCGATGATGGCCTGGCAGCGTCTGGATTCGGGCGGGGAAGCAGCGGAGACATGCCGACCACCAAGCTAGGCAAACAACGCCCGAAGCGCGGTGCCAAGCCATCTTTGCCGACGGCCTCCGCGCCGGCGCCCGCTTTCGTTCCACCGCCGCCGCCTCCGACGAGTACGCCTCGAAACGTTCGATCCCTTGCGAGCGTGGCCGTCGAGTCCGGATCCACGCGCTACGACATTCCAACACCGGTCACGATTCCCGATGAGAGCGCAACCATGGTGCTCCTCGTGTCGCAACGCGTGCCTGGAGAGGCACTTTTCCTTTTTGCCCCGGAGGGCGGCGTATCGGATTCCATGTCCCATCCATTTCGTGTGGTTCGATTCACCAACCGAACGAAAGGGATTTTAGAACGCGGACCCATTGCTGTTTTCGAATCGGGCGCGTTCTTGGGTCAGGGCCTGGTCGATCCGCTTCCTGCCGACGCAACGGCCACCGTGCCCTTTGCCCTCGACCGCGCCATCGCCGTCGAGAGCGGGCGCAAGTTTGATGAAACCGGAGAGCGCATCGAACGCATCGTCAACGGCGCACTGACCATCGAGCGCGACTCCGTCACGAAGACTACCTACAAAGTACAGAACGGAAGCGCGGACCCGATCAAGTTGCTTGTCAAGCACGCGCGAATTCACGACGCGCGTTTGCACGAGCCTCCGCAAGGCACCGACGACAACGTGGGCACCGGCCATGCGCTCGTGCCTGTTTCCGTGAAGGCAAAGAGCACGGGCGAACTGCTCGTCGACGAACGCGCGACCGTGCAGCGTTACGTCGATTGGTTCTCCGTTCAGGCCGAGCAGGCGATCAAGAACTACATTGCAGACTCCAGGGCCGACGCGCCCACCGTAGAGAGGCTCAAGGAGCTGCTGGAGCTTCGCTCGAAAATTCTTCACCTGAGGGACAAGAAATACAAGCTGGATCGCGAGCAACAGCAACGCCGTGAGAGCAAGGAGGAATCGGAAAGCGCCCTGCATTCCATTGCGAGAAATAAGGGCGCGGAGGTCGAAGTGCTCCGAAAGCGGCTTGCCAACCGTCTTCACGAGGCGCTCGCACGTCTCGACGACATCAACAAAGATCTCGTCACGATTGGCGTGCAGCTGAGTGATCTCGACGTTCAATTCCGCGACGCTACACGCGCCATTCACATCGCCGAACCACTAAAAGTTAACTAGAACTAGATCATCTCGATGCACAAGGATCCTTCGGTCCTTGAGCTCGCCGCTGAGTTCATCCTTGTTCTTCCCAGCTACGACAGCACACTCCACCGACGCAAACCGCACCAGCCCACGGGCAATTTCGCGACCATCGGGGTCCAGGATGCGAACGGGATCGGTCGCCCGAAAATCGCCGCGTACGCCGAGCACGCCCACCGACAGCACGCTCTTACCACGCGCCTCCACAGCCTCCGCCGCACCTCGGTCGAGAACAAGATCGCCCTTCGGTCGCAAAGTGAACGCGATCCACGCCTTCTTCGCCGGGAAGCGATCGGTCGCAGGAACAAACAGCGTGCCCGTATCGTCGCCTCGGAGGAGTGAACCCAGCGCATCTTTCGAATGTGCGTTTGCAATCACGACCGAGGCCCCTGCCCGCATCGCCCATCGCGCTGCCTCGAGTTTGCTCTCCATGCCGCCCGTACCCGCGGCGCTCTTGCTCGATCGCACGTGAACAAGAGCTTCGCGCTGCAAGTCGCGAACGACGGGCACGCGACGCCCCTCTTGATCGAGCAACCCGTCAACGTCCGATAGCAATACAAGAAGGTCCGCTTCAACGAGCGGTACAACCATCGACGCAAGCTGATCGTTGTCACCAAAGCGGATTTCCTCGACGGCCACCGAATCATTCTCATTCAAAATCGGAACAGCGCTTGCCTCGAGGAGGGCCTGCAGCGCCTCACGTGCGTTGTTGGCTCGTGCGCGGTGCGCGAGATCCGCGTGCGTAAGGAGGACTTGAGCCACGCTTATTGTTTCGTTCCGAAATGCTTCCTCATACGCCCGCATGAGAAGACTCTGCCCAGCTGCCGCCGCTGCCTGGAGTTTTCCAATTTCACGCGGACGCGACTTGTATCCCAACTTGCGTACGCCAAGCGCAATCGCTCCGCTTGACACGATCACAAGCGAACGCCCCTCGTCTCGAAGATATCGAGCCGTCTTTGCGAGCCGAGCAAACACCGCCTCATCGGAGGCAAGCGACGATGAGCCCACCTTCACGACAATGCGCCGCGCACGCGCGACCCGAATTCGATCCACCGTATCCTTCGCGGTCACGATGCGACTTTCGGGATGCTGAGCGGTTCGTACGCCTCAATATTTACACCGACCGCAAGGGCGATCCGAAAGAGTGTATGCGCTGGTTTTTCGGCGAGCTCGATAATGTAACTTCCGTCGACATATTTTTTCAAATCCACGTGCTCCGCAGAAAGCGCGGCCTCAAACGCCAATACGTCTCCCGACACCTGAATACGAACCGTCGCTTTCGACAGAAACTCCCGGGGAGTCCCCTGCGCCACAAAGTGGTCCCGTTCAAAGATGTAAACGTGCTCACACGATGAAAGTAATGGATGCGCTGCGTCGAACCGCTTTGCCACCATGACCCATCCTCGATCCCCGATGGCCGCGACCAACGCCGACCCAAACGTACGCGCTTCGCTTTCAGCAACGCCTTGAAGCGGATCTTCGAAAATCAAATACGGTGCTTCGGTCGCGAGCGCTGACGCGATCGAAACTGCGCGTCGCACAACGGGAGTAGCCGCAGAGGCGCGTGCATTCGCGAGTGGCGTGAGCTTCAACGCCTCGAGCATGAACGCGGCGCGCTTGGTGGCAACCTCTTTCGTTGAGCCAGCGACGCGCGCACTCCAAAGGAGCACATCGCGCAAACTGAGATCGTCCGGCCATTTGAAGTCACAAAGCGCACCTGCAAGTCGGCGCGCCGCAATCGCATTCCGCGGTGCGAGGCCTGCCACGCGAAGCGTACCGGATGTGATTTCCGAAAGTCCGACCAAACACGGAAGGAGCGCACCCGGCAGCCCGATCACAATCGATCGCGATGCGGTGATCGAAAATGTAGCCGGTTCCGCCAAGGTCGCCCCTCGTCGTTCGACGCTTGCGCGCTGTGCTTCGACGAACAAATCGGGCATGGATGTTGAGCCTTGAATAAATGTGGGCGGAGAGCGTGGGATTCGAACCCACGGTGAGCTTGCACCCACACCTGATTTCGAATCAGGCTCCTTCGGCCACTCGGACAGCTCTCCATTCGCGAAATTGCGCTAGGCGAGCGGCAGAGTCAAGGGCGGAGGTAGGCCGAACTGAATCGACCGCTCGTTGGATTGTGCCGGATACGGAATGATCTTCGCTACGAGCTACTTCCCCTCCGGTGTTCCTCGAACCACACCCAACACCTTCGGCGAAGAGCGCGCCCCTGAGCTCGCCTGCAGGTGTTCACGCACTGCTTGCTCTACGTCATCGGGCGCATCGTCGCGCAGCGAGAGCACCTCAGCGAAAGCATCCTCCGAGTCTTCGGAGAGGTATGTGAGCGAAAAGGTAGCGCTCATCCGCACAGGCGGCTCTGTGTCGTCCCGGGCTGCGTCGGCAAGGCATGTCGCTCGTACCTTCGGGTGGGTACTCGTCCACCGTAGCGCCCACGCAACGTGTTCTCGAACCTTTCCCTCGCGATCATGAGCAACACCCTGACACATGAGTTTCACAGCGTCTTCATCTGCAAATCCGCGAAGCGCACCCATGCCTGCTCGCCGGACATACGCGTCTGCGTCACGCGATGCTTCGAGAATTTTCAAACGACAGCCCGTGCATACGGCATTTCCTGCGGCCTCGAGCAGGTCGATTCGATGTCGTTCGGTCGCCACGGTAAGTTCGCGCGCAAGCACTGCATCGATGGATGCTTCGACTGTTTTCAGCCCCGCCTTGCGCGCCAGATCCTCGTGCGATCCGAGTCCAAGCCACGCCATCATACGCACGTCGCCTGACGGGTGTTTCTTCGCGAATTTCTCAAGCACACGCGACAAGCGCAAATTGGTAGTGTGTGCCACTTGTGTCCCGACGATGAGGGGCTCGACACATGCGGGCTTGATCTTTTCCGCCTTCTCAAGCAGGTCGGCCGTCCACTCGGGATCCCAAAGATCGCCGGCAAAGAGCCCTTCAGCAACTTTTTGCGTCGTGATCCCGCAGGTCATTTCTCTTTCGAACACGACCCGCAAGCGCTTTGGGCAGTTCGGTTCCCGCCATGGGGCCATTGCAACGCCGCGCAACGAAAGGGTAAAGAGTTCGTTCTGCTCGTCCTTTGAAAGCTCTCGATGAGGATCGCTCACCTGCGCCGTAATCTCGCGCACGACTTCATCGCAGGGAGGCTGATCCTTGGGATCGCTCACCGTCGCGTTTGCCTGTCCATCGGGCTGCTGCTCGGCAGTGGGTGATCCCGCATCGAGTGCTTGCGCGCTGGAAATGGGCAGCTCTTCACGCGGTGCTCGGTGTTGCTGCTGACGATTCCACGCAACTGCAAAGGCCCCAATTCCGAAAGCGGCGACCGCCACCGCAAGCCACGCGCGCTTCGGCAGGGAGACTCGCTCCTGTTCGTCCCGTTCGCTATCGACCATCTTCGTTGAGGCCTACAGCCTCCGCCCTAATCTTGAGGTGAAGCACAAGGTGAGGCTGCATGAGAGGAGCGTATCTCATCCGTTGTGATCGAACGCAGCGACCTAGCTGCCGGCGCCCGCGTCGATTCCCTCCCCAGGGTTCCGACACATGCCGTCAGCTGGTCTTCGCTCGAGCTCGGCGCTTCGAAGTCCTCCCCAGGGCTTCCAAGCGCCACCCGGCGCCGCGAACTTCCTGACCATTCGCAGGCAGATGGACTGGTCGACCCGGGGCGCTATTCACGACATGTAAAAAAAAATTCATAAGCGAGGGCATGACGCCGCGCGTTATGTGCGTTGTCCTGATACATATTGCCGGTAAACGGCCACATCTTCGGTTGAGCCGAAAATGAGCGGCACACGGCTGTGGGGATGCGACGGAACGATATCAAGGATGCGGTTTTTACCGTCGATCGCAGAGCCACCGGCCTTTTCAATCACAAAAGCCATCGGATGAGCTTCGTACAAAAGCCGCAGCTTTCCGTCGCGGCTCTTAGTGTCCGCGGGATACGCAAAGATGCCGCCCTTGATGAGCGTACGATGGGCGTCCGCGACAAGAGAGCCGACGTACCTGTGGCCCATCGGTAAGCCACGCGCTTTGTCGTCGCTCTTTACGTACTGATTCCACGCTTGAACCTCGGGCGTCCACTTGGAGTAGTTCCCCTCGTTGATCGAATACAACGCACCGCGCGCCGGGCATCGAATGTCTGCGCGCGACAAGAAGAATTCACCGACATTCAGGTCAAGCGTGAACTCGTGCACGCCTCGCCCCGTGGAGAGTACGAGCGTGGTCGCCGAGCCGTACACGGCATACCCAGCCGCCACGAACGCGCTGCCGGGCTGCAGCAATGCCGTGTCCGAAGGGCCGCCAGCGGGCACGCGCAAGATGCCGAAAATGGTGCCGATGGAAACGTTGACATCGATGTTGCTCGAACCGTCGAGCGGGTCGAACACCACCATGTATTTCGCATTCGGGTTGCACGCGAGAGGCTTTTCGAGCTCTTCGCTCGCCAGAATGGCGCAATGCCCGCTGCGTTCCAGCACCGTGCACAAGACATCGTTTGCATATTCATCAAGTTTTTGGACTTCTTCGCCCTGTACATTCGTTTCGCCCGTGTACCCGAACATCCCGGCAAGACCTGCGGCACGCACCCGTGAGTGAATGATGCGCACAGCGACCGAAATCGCATTAAGAAGCGCCGTTAGTTCCCCCGTTGCGCCAGGCGAATCGAGCATTCCTTCAAAGATGTGCGTTTCGAGTGTCGTCCCTACAACGGTGCGGCGAGCGGGTGCTTGGGCTTCAGTCATGTCGGACGGAGTATTGCAGCGATAGCGCACCGCCAGAAACGATTTTCACGCGATAGCTTTTTTTGCGAAACCGGGTGCGTTACACCAGTCGCGTGCCTCTCAGTCCTCGATTTATCCGTTTGGCAGACTCGGTTCGCACCGATCTGGATCGATTGCACACCGGCCTGGCCGAGCTTGCGAACCCACACGACGAAATTGAGTTCGACCACGATCTCGGCGTTGTGATGTTTCGCCACCACGGCCGGGATGTTTGGCAAGGCTACGCGCACCTTGTCGGCAGGCTTCACATTGCGTCTTCCTCCTTTGAGTGGTTTGGCGAGTCGAGCGCTGCGGTACCTGTGAATGTTCGGGGTGGCGTTCCCGAACTGGGCGAGATGGTACTGCGTCCGATCGAAGAGAACGAAGCTTCGCTTCTGGCGGACGTCGTTGGTCATTTTCGACGAGCGTGCGGAGTCTTGCGACGACAAGAGGGACCCTTCGTTTCGTTCTACGCCTTGTCCGCAATGACGGCCGCAGAGCGAGCGAGCCTCGCACCTCGCATGATGTCCAGCGCACCGGCACCCCTCACCTTGGAGCCACGTCGCCCGACCCCGACCGACGGACGCGATGTCGTGGTCGATGTTGTCGGCGAGGCGCGTTACTCGACATCCTATCCAAAGCCATCGGCGGCTCCGGCAGCGATTGACGAGGTGTACCTCTCTCCTCCTCCGCCGATGGCGCAATCCACCGACGGCGCCGATTCGCACGCGACTGTCCGTTCCATTGCACCGCCACCCGTCTCGCCGGCCTCTTCGCCGCCCACGAAACCACCGCGCGAAAAGGTAACTCCCCTTGCACAAATGGCTTTGGGCGTGGTCGCGAACATGCTTCCCGGTGGCTTTGGGCAGGTGCTGCTGACGATTACGATCGATCCTGGGATCGAAAAAAGTCGTTTTGCTCTTCACTTGGTGGCGACCGATCGACGCGGCGACATTGTCGCCATCGACACCCCGAAACGCATGTTGGACACCGCATACGACCTCCTCCGTGAGGACTGCAGGCGCGAAAATGGCCAATGGCGCAAGCTCGTCCTTCGCATTCGCCCTCATCCAACGAAGCTTTTGATGGGCATCGAAGTTCGATAAGCGTCCAGGTGCGGAGATTCACGCGAAAAACGGTGCGGATCTTGACCGCGGGTGGGCCTTGGGTGTCTCATTTTTCTATGAGTGCCCTTTTCCGTGCGCGAATTGCCCGCGCGGCGATCGTGTTGGTTCCGGTTGCCTCCGTTCCGTGGGTGCTCATGGATTGTTCATCAACGGACAGGCCCGGCGAAATTGGGCAAACAAGCGCCTTCGACGGAGGAAGCGGCAAGCTCGACGCGAAGAGCGACGTAGGCGACCGCGAGGTAGGTGTTGTTGATGCTGAGGCGGGTTCGCCCGACGTTTCGGACACGGGCTCCGATGGGCCGATGGATACAGGACCCGATGTGCCCGTAGTCGTACCCGATGCGATTCGCTGGGCGGCCACGCAATGTGGAGGAACTGCGTGCTCGATCATGGGTCTCAA
>JAHFDX010000634.1 GCA_023248785.1 Myxococcales bacterium | reverse complement strand
CATGCCGAAGCTTTCGCCCACTGAAGCGGAAAAAGCGGCGGGGTTGCCGATTGTTCGCATTCTCATTGATACGAAGAATGGTGGGCGCCTCGCGCCAGACGAGGTGATGGCATACCTGCACGAGAAGGTGAAGGAACCATTCTCCCCACTGGCTTTGACGGCCGACGTTCGAGCGCTATGGGACTCCGGATTTTTTTCCGACATCAAGGTCGATCTCACTCGAACAGGCGTGGGCGTAGCGCTGCGCTTCATCCTTCAAGAACGACCTCACATTCGCGACATCGAGTACGAAGGCAACAGCGAGATCGACAGCGACAAGTTGGGCGAGCTCATCAAGGTGAAGGCCAACACCACCCTGAACCGGAATGCGCTTCGCGAGAGCGTACAGATGATTCAACTCGCGTACCGCGAACAGGGCTACGAGCTCGCCGAAGTCACGTTTGAACTCAAAGATTATAAGGATAACGAAGTCGGAATTGTCTTTAAGATTACCGAGAACAATCCCGTTACAGTTCGGAGCATTTCCTTCATTGGAAATGAACACATCAGCTCCACCGAGTTGCGGGAGCAAATGCAGCTTGGAAAGGGATCCTTCTTCTCATTTGGCACCGGTGGTCCCTATCAGCAGAGCCTGCTTGAGCAAGACATCGTCATGCTTTCGAGCATGTACTACGATCGCGGCTTTGTGGACGTGCGCTTCAGCACGCCACGAGTCATGCTCACACCAGAGCGCGACGCGGCCGACATCACGCTGATCTTGACCGAGGGTCCGCGGTTCAAAATTCGGCAGCTTCGCGTGTACGAAGTCGACGCGGATGGCAACGAAATCGAACCGTTGGGTGGCAGGCGCGCGCTTCGGCAACTCATTCACGCGTCCCCAGGAGAATGGGTCAATCGAACCGCGGTTGGCAAGGATGTCCAGGCCGTTCGGACACTCTACCGCGATGCTGGGTACGCGAATGTAGAAGCTGATTCGCCTGTTGATATCGATAGAGCCCATCACGAAGTGGACATCAAGATTCGCATCGTGCGTGGACCGCTCGTGACGATTGAGCGCATTGAAGTGCGGGGAAACAACAAGACGCGCGACAAGGTTGTCCGTCGCGAAATGTTAATTGAGGAGGGAAAGCTCTTCAGCGAAACCGGGCTCGAAGACTCGAGAAAGCGCATCTTGTCGCTTGGTTACTTCGATCGCGTTGACGTCTCCACATCGCAAGGTTCTGCGCCAAACAAGATCGTGATCAACTTTGAAGTCAACGAGCGACAAACAGGGCAATTTAACGTCGCTGCAGGGTTTTCTTCGATTGAAACATTCATCCTAAGTGCGACTGTTCAACAGTCGAATTTCTTCGGAAACGGTCAAACATTCGCACTTCAAGCCTCGCTATCGGGCCTCCGGCAACTCGTGTCACTTCGCTATTTCGAGCCCTATTTTTTGGACTCGGATTGGTCGTTCATGGCCGAGCTTTACAACCAGTATTTCATCTTTCCTGATTTCGCGCGCCTTACGCGTGGAGCCCAAGTCACCTTCGGATACGCCTTGGTTCAGCCAACACTCCGCTTGGGTGTCACGCTGACTGCACAGCACGACTCGGTCGACAACACCACGCAGTCGTTCTTCTTCGGTGCGACAGGAGGCTCCAACCTACTTCCTCGGGTGCCCCTCGCGGACCTATTCACCGCCGGACGCACCATGTCCGTTCGACCGACCCTTACGCTCGATACGCGCGACAACCGATTGTTCCCGACCTCCGGCGTGTTTGTGCAGGCCTCGACCGAATTCGCAAGCGCCTATGTGGGTAGCGAACTTGAGTTCATCAAGCACAGATTGCTCGCGCAGTTCTACTACCCGTTGGGCGGAAATTCGGGCGCCCCCGGCAGCGGGTTTGTCCTCAAGATGCGCAACGAACTCGGGTTGGTCACGAGCCCAAACGACTCGAACTTACCCATCTACGCGCGCTTCTTTCTTGGCGGAATTTTTGACGTTCGAGGTTATCGGCTGCGCCAAATTGGCCCTCGTTTGCCCATTACCAACGCGCTCGATCCCAATGCGCCACCGATCAATGGCGGCAATGGCTTCGTCTTCGGTGGAAACCTGCAGGCCTACACGAACGTCGAATTCGAGTTCCCCATCCTCGACAAGGTCGGCCTTCGGGGCGTCGCCTTTTTCGACATGGGCAACGCCTGGAACCTCGAGGACCGATTCTGCAAAACAGCCCCTGCGCCTCAGTTCGCGAAGGTGGTAAATCCTTGCTGGGAAGGCCCTTCAAGCCTTCTTTACCTTCGCACCAGCGCTGGCTTCGGCGCGCGCTGGTTTTCACCTCTTGGACCTTTGCGCTTCGAAGTGGGCTTCCCTCTCATGCCACTTCCGTATGAAGAAAAGAGCGTCTTCGAGTTCACCATCGGCAATTCGTTCTGAGCGTGACCCAACATGGCTGACATTCCGCAAAGTACCCACACACAAAAAGTTCCCGTCTCCATCCAAGATGAAATGCGCACCGCGTACCTCGACTACGCGATGAGCGTCATCATCGGACGCGCGATCCCCGACGTGCGCGACGGCCTGAAGCCCGTCCATCGACGCATTCTGTATTCGATGTACGAGCAGGGCATGGTCCCGACGTCGGCGCATCGAAAGTGCGCGAAGGTTGTCGGCGATGTGCTCGGCAAGTACCACCCCCATGGCGATGCGAGCGTGTACGACGCCATGGTGCGGCTCGCGCAGAATTTTTCGATGCGCTACCCGCTCGTCGACGGACAAGGAAACTTCGGATCCGTTGATGGCGATCCGGCAGCCGCATATCGATACACCGAGGCTCGCCTTGCGAAGTTGGCGCTCGAACTTCTTGCCGACATTGAAGCCGATAGCGTCGATTT
>JAHFDX010000060.1:8269-11338 GCA_023248785.1 Myxococcales bacterium | reverse complement strand
GCTCGCACTCGCCGTCGAGAGTCGCTTGAAGAAACGCAAGTAGTCGGCACGCGAGCACTCGCGTTTACCGAGCTGCTCCCGCGCATACCGCAGCCGCTCGGCGGTCGAGGTGGGCTCGACTCGCAGTTCGCTGAGAATGGTCTCCAGTGCTGCAAGAATGGTCTCGAGGGAAAACTCGATGAAGTCCGTGCAGTCACCTGATTCTCATCGAGGCAATTGCCCTCGATGGCAAGGCTCGACTCGATGGTCCGAATCCAATTGTGTCGCCGAAGTTCTATTTTCGGGCGGCCTCGAGAGACTCCCTCGTGCCGGGCCACGAGCCGATTAAAGGCGTTACCACCCAAGGAGGATACCGACACATGACTTGACGGGGATCAATTCCATCGGCTGCGCGCGTGCGTTCGATGTGGCTTGTCCGGGCATGCCGAGCCTTCGGGCGGCGCGCCGATGGGTGGTTCCTTGTACCCATCCGTGTGCGCCATGCTCGGCATCATGGATAAAAATGCGATGTACAAGAGTCGCGCAGCGCACGTCGCGTCCGGAGCAAAGCCCTTGAACATGACCTCCTGCATCTTTGGTTCGAGCTCACCTTTGTGATCTAACGTTGTTACGATTCCGTTTGACTCAACGCGATGTGATCGAGGATTGCCGTCGAAGGCCATTCGGCCATCACGAACACGAGCCCACGTGTCACTCGTCCAAATGAGATCGGTCCGCGTCGCATCGGCAATCACTTCACCGCCAAAGAGGATGCACCCGCGCGGATCGAACACGATGGGAGGAGGGTTGTCGACGAGCGACCATGGAACGTGAATCGTTCCGACGGCATCGAGCTTCAGAATGGGCGCGACATTGCCGCTCTCCGTTTGAACCACAAGTTCGAGCGGGATGAGCGGACAACGAGATGAGCTTTCCGCGCGTTTCGTCGATGCGGCTTTGACCGCCAGTGCGTCCACCGGATGCGGCGAACCGCAGCTGGCAACAATCAACGAGAGCCATGGCGCAAACCGAAGCATGGTTACAAAAAAATACTGCATCGACTTGCTGCCCACCATCACTATCCAGCTGTTGTTGTGGAGAGCAGAAGGCCGACCCACCCCGCCGAGCTCCCCCAATCTGCGGGAACCAACGGGTGTCCGTAGACTGGCATGTGGCCACGCGTGGCCTGTTTGGCCGGGGCCAGGCAGTCATTGTCCGAGTCAGATCCTAAACCACAAAAACGCCAACAATCGCACGTGCTGCACCAGGCATGCATCTCGCTACCGCGAGTCGTTCACCACGACGGAGGTGGCATCATGGCAAGAGTGCATTGGTTTCGAATCGTTGCATGCGTGTTTGGGCTCGTGGCGTGCTCCGGCGCCGACGAACCGACAGATAGTGCCGCCTCGAATGAAGAGGAGATTGTTCGAGGGCACTCCGATCGCGGCGCAGATCGCGCTGTCGTGGCGATCGATATCGAGGGAATCGGGCTCTGCTCGGGCACGCTTATCCGATCCGACATTGTCCTAACCGCCCGTCACTGCGTCTCCCACACGCGACCGGAAGTGATCTGCCCCTCCAAGAGTTCTCAACTTGGCGCAGCACGCGCACCCGAGGATCTCGTCATCCTAGTTGGCAACGATACAAAAAGCGCCAGACGCCGAGCACGCGGTCGTGAAGTCGTCGTGCCTTCAGGCAATACGCTTTGCAACGCCGACATCGCGCTCATTGTTCTCGATCACAAAATTGACGACGTCACTCCAATCAAAGTGTCCACCCGAGCCATAGGACGGGACGATCGAATTCGTGCCGTCGGATTTGGGCTCACGGGCGACGACGGGCAAGCTGGATCCAAGCGCGTACGTGAACACGTGCGTGTTCTTGAAACGACATCACATGAGTTTGCTGTCGCAGAGTCGACGTGCCAGGGCGACTCGGGTGGTCCGGCCCTTGACGAGGCGACGAATGAGGTCGTCGGCGTTGTCTCAAGGGGTGGCCCAACATGCGAGGGACCGGACGTACGAAATATCTATACGCGTATTGATGCCTTCAGATCGCTCATCGCAACGGCACTCGCACGATCGCGCGGCGCTGCGGCAACACGATGACTGTCGCAAAGCCGCCTGTCCGTTCATGAACTTCTGGCATCCGGGATTCACGTGGGGCAACCAAGCTCAATCGGGTGTGGGCTTGTGCATACCGTGTGCGCACTCCGCTCGGGGTTGTGTGACTCTTCAGGGATGAACTCCCTAATTCTAATCTGCGTTCGAGCCGTTTATTTGGAGCGATGGAACCGCCTGCACCCAAGCGGCGCTCGACAATCGTCCACAGAGTCGGGCGCACGCAGACCCGGCGCGCGCTCGGTAGGATCGCATGGGTGTCAGTGCTGGCAATCGCATGTGCCCCGACGCTAGAGACGATCGGGACGTTCCCTTGCGCGATCGATAACACCTGCCCCCCGAATTTCGAGTGCAACAGCGATAAGATGTGTGTCAAGCGCACGGCGGATGAGGTGCCCTCAACTCCGGACGCAACGGATGCAACGGACGCAACGGGTGCAACGGACGCGGGCGATGGGGGGCCTCGTGCAACGGGGGACGCGGGAGAGATCCCCATTGTGGTCGCACCGAGCAGCGGCCTCGAAACCACCGAGTCAGGGGGCAAGGCCGTATTTGCCGTGATGCTCACCAGGGCGCCCACCGCGCCGGTTCAGTTGCCCATGGCGTCGTCGAATACGAAAGAAGGAGTCATCGATCAAGCGCGCTTGACCTTTGACGCGACGAACTGGTCCAAGAGCCAGACGGTCAACGTTACCGGCGTCTATGACGGCATAATGGACACAGATGTAACATATTATGTTACCTTTTCGCCGGCCGTCAGCGCCGACGTGTCTTACAACGGCGTCATAGCGAACTCTCCGAAAGTCACCAACAAAGATGTCGCGGCGATTGGTCGCGTGAGCGTGAGCTCGACTGGAGACGAGGCGACGGCTTCAAGTGGGAATTCGACGAACAACCGTCCGCGCCTCTCAAGCGACGGGACGATCGTCGTGTTCGCATCGGCGGCCGGTAACCTCGTCGCCAATGACGC
>JAHFDX010000060.1:0-8232 GCA_023248785.1 Myxococcales bacterium | reverse complement strand
AACGGACGTCTTTCTCTATGACCGAAAGTCGCGCACGACGACCGCGATCTCCACAAACGCATCGGGCAGCGGCACCTCCAACGGATCAAGCTACGATGCGCTGATTTCAGACAACGGTCGTTACGTTGCCTTCTACTCGACGGCGACCGATCTCTTACAAAGCGGTAGCTCGTCGGGCTGTTACCTTCGCGATACGCAGTCTTCGTCGGAGCCGGCGCGCTTTTCCTCCGACTCTCGCTGTACCCCCTACGACATCAGCAGTGACGGTCGCTACGTCCTGTATTCGGAACAGGGAACGTCGGGCATCAATCTGATGCTGTACGACCGCAACACGTCATTGCCCCGCAAGCTCAGCACCGAGGGCAAGAGCGTTGAGGGCAACATCACCGACGACGGTCGATGGGTCACGTTTCTTAACTCAAACGCCCTTGACGCTGCGGATACGAACAACCAGTACGACCTCTACCTGATCGATACGCAAGAATCGACTCCGCACCCGAAGCTGCTCAGCCTCTCTCCCTTGGGTAAACCGCTGCCCAATGGATGTTTGTCGGGGATGATCTCCGGAGATGGCAACTACTACGCGTTTACGACGAAGGATGATCTCACCAGCGACGATCGCGACGGCAGCGAGCCGGACGCCTACCTCGTCAATCGCGCCACGGGATCGAGTTCAACCGTGTTGGCTTCCAAAGTTACGGGCTCAGGCTATGTTGGCATCGCCGATATGTCGTCCGACGGTAAGTATCTGGTCTTCGAGTGGACTCCCACCTCGGGAACGACGACGCAGCCTCTGCTTTACGACAGCTCCTTGAAGGCGGTCAAAACGCTCTTTCTTACCTACAAAGGGGGAACGCCCGGCGCATCGATGTCGTACCCGTCGATCGCGGGTAACGGTGCTTGGATTGCGATCGCGAGCTCGGCCACCAATCTCGTCCCCAATGATGCGAACGGGGTTGCGGACGTATTTGTGCTTCCGCAATAGCACCAGAACCCACATCACCCCCGCGTGTAGCAGCCATGTGTGCGGCAGAGTTTGAGCCGAGGCTCGCCAGGCCGTTCTGGAAACGGACGTACGAGCGCGCTGGGGATCAACGAATGCGAATTTTCCTGGGTTCAGCGGTTGTGCTGTCAGCAGTTGTCGGCTTTGCGTGCGGTTCGATGGCAGACGAGGAGGAACACATCGGTACCGACGAGTCTCCGCTAACTGCGGACGAGTGCAGAGAGCAAGCACAGACCACCTTGACCAACTGTCTTGTCGTCGCAAATGCCCTTGCCGACAGCACGGCCCGAGCGACCGCTCAAGGGGCGTGCGTGACCGCGTACGTCGCGGCCAACGAGAAATGTGAAGAGTTGACCGATAAGAAAAGCAAGCATCGATCGCCCAATCGAGAGCGATCCACAATCCGGATTAGCGACCTCCTCCCCGACGGCAGCAGACCAAAGTCTGAGGGCGGTCGAACCGATGCAGGCAGCTCGTCCACGGAGAAGGTCCCTTCACCGTCAACCAAGGATGCGAGCGTCTCGGCGACCAAGGATGCGGCCTCTTCCTCCAACGAAAAGGACGCTGAACTCTCGATCGAGGATGCAAACACATCGACGGCGAAAGACGCCACCACGACGACGACCAAGGATTCGGGCACCTCGTCCAAGGAACCTGCGCCATCCACCAACGATGCCGCCACCACGACGACAAAAGATGCCGCCACCACGACGACGACCAAGGATGCAGGCTCCGATGCGGCAAAGGATGCAGGCTCCGATGCGGCAAAGGATGCAGGCTCCGATGCGGCAAAGGATGCAGGCTCCGACGCGGCCAATGATGCAGGCTCCGACGCGGCAAAGACGACTACACCGCCGAAATAGTTGCCGGTCTTCAAATAAAAACTGCCCCCATCCGGGAGGAATGAGGGCAACCAAGAAGTTCGTGGTTAAGGAGAAGTTGTTTAGCGTTGGCGGCGCTGGAACGCGGGAACATCCCAGTCACTTTCGAATGCAGGAAACTCGTTCGTCGTGCGCTCGCGTGCGACTGGACGAACGGATGTAGCAACCGTGCGCGTGTCTTGCGCATGGGCAGGACGCCGTGAAGCTGGCATCGCGGGCAGCGCAGCGGGCTCTTGGAAGCTGCGTGCACTTGGACCTGCCGAAACAAACGCACTTCGCGAAGAGTGAGCTGACGGAAGCGTCGTGCGTGATGGCGCCTCTTGCGCGACTTCACGCGCCATGTGCTCGAAGCCTGTCGCGATGACAGTCACTTTGAAGTGTTCGCCTAGCGTTTCGTCGATCGTTGCACCGAAGATGAGGTTCACGTCCTCGTGCGCCTGCTGCTCGATGAACGAAGTTGCTTCGTGCACTTCACTCATCTTGAGATCGCTGCCCGCCACGATGTTGACGAGAACGCCCATCGCACCTGAAACCGAAATGTCATCGAGCAGCGGCGACGAGACCGCCATTTCGGCCGCTGCCTGCGCACGATTTGCGCCCTTCGCAACGCCTGTGCCCATAAGCGCGCGACCCATGTTGCTCATGATTGTGCGAACGTCCGCGAAGTCGACGTTAACGAGACCCTCAAGCGTAATGAGATCGCTGATCCCTTTGACTGCTTGGTAGAGCACCTCGTCGGCCTTGCGGCACGCATCGAGGAACGTCAGATCGTCCTGTCCGAGCATCAAAAGCTTCTGATTCGGAATCGTCACGAGCGTGTCGACCTGCTCGGACAGCATCGCGAGACCCGCCTCAGCTCTTCGTGACCGTTGCCGTCCCTCAAACAAGAAGGGCTTGGTCACAACGCCCACCGTGAGCGCACCTTCTTCGCGCGCGATCTCTGCAACCACGGGAGCCGCCCCAGTGCCTGTTCCTCCGCCCATGCCGGCGGTGACGAACACCATGTCCGCGCCGCCAATAAGCTCCTTGATGCGATTGGCATCTTCAAGCGCCGCCTTGCGACCGCGCTCTGGATCCGCTCCAGCACCGAGACCTCTAGTAACACTTCCACCAATATTGAGCTTCGTCGGCGCCGCGTTCACGTTGAGCGCCTGCGCGTCGGTGTTAATGACAATGAACTCCACGCCCTCAAGGCCGAAGTTGATCATCGTGTTCACAGCATTGCCGCCGGATCCACCAACGCCGATGACCTTGATCCGCGCTTGGTATTCCTGCGTGTTGTCTTCGGCAAAATCAAACGAAAAACTCATCGTCTAGCCTCCCGGACTCAATCGTGATTTCGCGTCCATTCAAATTGAATTCTGGGTCGCCTCTCCCAGAGTTTCTCGCGAAATCAATCATTTTTTTCGTAAAATACTTTCTCTTCAAATCCGAATTTCTATCACTGATTTGTCGCACCACCGACCACCGACGGTGCCCACCGACAACGATGCATTGGCGCTCAAAATGCAGCCTTCAACCAACTCCAAAATCCACCGCGCTTTGGAACCACCTCGGAGTGCTGAGGCGTCCTTCCTTGTTTGACAGGGGGCACCTCAACGACACTCTGGGATGCCAACGCATCGACCATCGCGTGTGCGCCGTACCTTACGAGACCGACCGCCGTGGCGTACTCGGGACCGTGCACCATTTGCGTAAGACCCTTGATGCCTACGGGAATTCCGATACGAACAGGCATTCCCAGTATTTCCTCGGCAAATTCGGGCATACCTTCGAGCAACACAGATCCGCCGGTTAGTACAACGCCTGCCGAAAGTTGTTCAATCATGCCTGTCGCTTCGATGCGCTGGCGGACGGCCGCAAAGATCTCTTCAACGCGCGGTTCGATAATGTCCGAGAGAACTCGTCGAGCCGTTTTTCGTGGAGCATGCCCCCCCACGCCGGGCACTTCAATTTCCTCGTCGTCCGAGATCATGCGCCCAAGCGCGCATCCGGCATTGCGCTTCAAACGCTCGGCCTCAGCGACGGGTGTGCGGAGACCTTGAGCAACGTCACTTGTAATATTGTTTCCGCCGACCGGCATCACGCTCGTGTGGGCGATACCACCATCAACGTAGAGAAGAATGTCGGTTGTTCCGCCACCAATATCGACGACAGCGACGCCAATTTCCTTCTCATCATCGGAAAGGACAGCCTCCGCGCTTGCGAGGGGCTGGAGCACAACGTCAGCAACGTTGAGGCCGCTTCGTTGGGCACATCGAAGCACGTTTTGCACGCAACTTGTCGCGGCCGTCACCAGGTTAACCGTTACGCCGAGCCGGACACCGCAAATACCGAGCGGGTCGCGGATGCCGTCCTGGGTATCGACGGTGTATTCGCGCGGAAGCACATGCAAAATCTGCCGATCGCTGTCGATTGGGATTGCACGCGCCGAGCCGAGGGCTCGCTCGATGTCATCCCGTGATACCTCGCCGCCGCCACCCTGAATTGCGGCGACGCCATCGGACGTTTGCGAGTGAACGTGACTTCCAGCGATCCCGGCATACACCGTTCGGATTTCGACACCAGCCATGGTTTGGGCGGCTTCGATGGCGTCATGGATCGCACGCACAGTCGAGTCGATGTTGACGACGATGCCTTTGCGTAGGCCGCGACATGGCGCGCTCCCGACGCCTAACACCGTGATGCCATCCCCGTCGACCTCACCAACAACAGCGCACACTTTGGTGGTGCCGATGTCGAGGCCGACGACGATTTCCCCTTGCGCGAGTGAGGTGTTCATCCCTCGCTCGAATCGCACACTCAAATAAGTTGGGCCAAAAAAATGCAGAAAACTTGTGCGCGGAAAAACTACCTCATCCGCACAACGACGCGATCGGGTCGTGAATCGTTGTCGAGGTGTACAACGTCAAGCTTTCCGCCACGATGGTCGACCTCCTCGGCAATTCGCGAGGCTTGTACGAGCTTTTTCCGGTAGGGAGGATCGCCGATCCGAAGCAGAATTCCCTCTTTTCCGACCATCAGTGACAAACTTCCGTCGACCAGAAAGTGCACTTCAGACAGGGGCCACCTTTTCGCAATGGGCATTGCCCCGTAAAGGCTCGCGACGTCGAGCGCCTGGCGGACCGCCCCCTGAATCGCCGTTCGATCATGGAAAACACTCGACCCAGATAGCCCAACAATGAGTGGAAGATCTGTGGGATCGCCAGGCTCGTACACCTTGAATAGCTCGCCACTCGCCGTGGATAGATACAACTGGTCGAGCATCACGAACGCCTTGGCTTCGCGCTCCGTCACAGCGATGGTTACTGTGCCGGGAAGCGTCCGATGAATACTCGCTTCGAGAATCCACGGATTTTGAAGCAACCGCCTTCGCGCCCCTTCAAGATCAGCCACAAAAACGTTCTTTTCGGCAGTGAGCCCTGACTGGTGCGCGACGGCATCGGACGTAAGCCGTCGCGTTCCGAGTACATCAATCTTGGCGATTGAAAAACGATCGCTTGATGTTACGTATCTTCGTGCCCCTAATGCAGCTGTTATGCATAACGCAGCCAAAAGCGCTGCGCCCGTTCCCCAACGTACCGTTCGAAAGATTCGCCCAAGTGTGCGGAGAGCCTTGCCGGCGGAAGGTGCCGCAGCCACCGCATTCACACCGTGCGAGTGACGTTCGGATGCCGAAAGGGGCGGCCGGATGCGACGGTTAGGTTCATTCATGACCGTTTGGCGTCGAGCAAGTTGAGAAGCGCACGTGCGCTTGCGTTCACGTCGCCGGCCCCAAGAGCAATCACAACATCACCCGGCTCGACCAGTTCGTAAAGAATGTTGCCAAGGTCCCCCTTATCGGGAACGTAGCGAACTTGGTGATGGCCGAACGCACGGATAGCACGGGTGAGGGCGTCGCCGGTTGCGCCTTCGATGGGCTTCTCGCCAGCCGCGTAGACCTCTGTCACGAGCAACACGTCGGCCTTGTTGAACGCACGCGCGAAGTCGTCGAATAGCGCCTTGGTTCGCGAATAGCGATGCGGTTGAAAGGCAACCACGATACGCCGACCAAATCCGCGCTGCGCAGCGTCGAGGGTCGCTTCGATCTCGGCCGGGTGATGACCATAATCGTCTACGACCATCACGTCGCCGGACGATCCGTTTCGTTCAAACGCTCTCGTTCCTAGCACCGTGAAACGCCTCTGAACCCCCTTGAACGAAGCAAGCGCTTCACGTGTCACGTCGAGTGGAATTTCGAGTTCGTCCGCGACGGCAATCACGGCCAGGGCGTTCAAGATGCTGTGCGCGCCGGGCATTTGAATGACGAACTCGCCGAGCGAATCCTTCTTACGATAGGCAGTAAAGCGACTCAGCAGGCCTTCGTATCGAGTGCTCTTGGCGCGGTAATCCGCTTGACTCGATACACCGTATGTCACATGTCTGCGCTGTACCCGAGGGAGAACTGCCTGAACGTGCGGGTGATCGAGACAGAGCACCGCGAGACCATAAAAAGGGACGCGGTTCGTGTATTCGACAAATGCATCTTTAATGCGTTCGTGCGTCCCGTAGTGATCGAGATGCTCAGGATCGATGTTCGTCACAACCGCAATCGTGGGTGTGAGTTTCAAAAACGATCCGTCGCTTTCATCGGCCTCGGCGACAAAGAGATCACCCGCGCCCAAACGCGCATTCGAACCAAGCGCGTTCACCTTTCCGCCGACGACCACAGTGGGATCAAGCCCCGCCGCGCGAAGCACGGTTGCGACGAGCGACGTGGTTGTGGTCTTCCCGTGGGATCCTGCAACGGTAACGTTGTACTTTACACGCATTAGTTCCGCAAGCATTTCGGCGCGTAATATTGTTGGAATTTCAAGCGTACGCGCACGCATCAACTCGGGATTGTTGGAAGCAATTGCGCTCGAGTACACAACAACGTCAGCGCGTTCCACGTGTGCCTCTTGATGGCCGACCAGAATCTTTACGCCCAGCGTTTCAAGCCGCCGCGTGCTTTCGTTCGTTTTGAGATCGCTTCCGGATACTTCGAAGCCAAGCGTGCGCAAGATCTCGGCAAGACCGCTCATCCCGATCCCACCCACACCAATAAAATGCACATGCCGCACGCGACCGCGAAACATTCAGGGCTCCTTCCTCTCTGCCATCGCCCATCGTAATAGATCCTTGGCAATATCTGCGCGTGCTTGCGGTTTTCCATGTGCAGACGATGCGCGGGCCATCGAGATGAGCCGTGCGCGGTCGGAAAGCAGCCCCTCGATCGCAATGGCCAAACGATCCACCGAAGCCTGCTCTTGTCGCATTGCGAAGGCGCCACCCACGCGTTCGAGGGCCAATGCGTTCTTCAGCTGATGGTCGTCTGCCGCGAACGGGAACGGAATAAGAATCGATGCACGCCCGATCGCGGCAACCTCTGCAACCGTAGCAGCCCCTGAGCGCGCAATGACGAGATCGGCGGACGCCACGGCTGAAGCAACATCGTCAATAAACGGTACCACACGCGCCGTCGCAAACTCCGCCAGTCGATAGCGATCAACCACAGCGTCGCACTCAGCTTCACCCGTCTGATGGACAACTTCGAGTGCGCCCACCGCACTTCGCACCTGCGCAAGAGCCACCGGAATGCGCTCATTTAGCGCACGCGCTCCTTGGCTACCTCCGAGCACAAGCACATTCGGCGGCGAAGAGGGCACGTACGGCACGGGCACAAACGGCTCGCGCACCGGAACGCCCGTGACGATTGCTTTGGATGATTGCGCAGCGAGCTCCTCCCACGCAACGTAAAGACGTTTGGCAAAGGGCAGCAAGAGCCGCTGAGTAAGGCCGAGCACGCAGTTGGGCTCCAACAATGCGAGCGGGATCCTTTTCGCCGCCGCCACGAGCGAGACGGGGCCGGCAGCATATCCGCCAACACTGAGGACGACGTCCGGCCGAAGCCTCGCGAGCAAACGTTCGCAGTCGAAAAACGCAAGCGACGCAGTTAGAGCACCTCGCATCATGAGCCACGGATTTTGGCGCTGAATCGGAAAGGCGCGCACAGTTTCGAGCGCAAATCCTGCAGCGGGGACGACTCTTGACTCGATCCCGCGTGACGTTCCGACAAACGTCACCCGAGCGGACGCGCGGTCTTGAAGCTCACGCGCAACCGAGAGGGCGGGAAACACATGGCCCCCCGTTCCGCCTCCCGCGATGAGCACATGCACACTCACCCACTCTCCCCGGTGACGAGTTCCAAGCTACCCGGGTCTCGGTCGTGAGCTCCGTCAGATACCCGGTCATCAAAAGGATCGATCGGGGCTACATCGCCGAGTTGCCTTGTGATGTTGAGCAGGATTCCGACCGCCGCGCCGTTGA
>JAHFDX010000059.1 GCA_023248785.1 Myxococcales bacterium | reverse complement strand
CTTGGAATGCGAATGATGGTCGCAGGGTCCGACCCATAGCTCGTGTACCAAACGTAACCGGAAAGCCCGGTGGCCAATGCAGCCTCGGGAGCTTTGGAGCGAACGAGAAGCGTTACGCCGGAGCCCGTGTCGGCAAGAAAACGCACCGAGTTGTCACCGATTTGCGTCGTGACGATCGGCAGACCTTGAACCAATTCGTAGGGGAGTGCGATTGCATCCGATGTCGCGAAACCGGTCGGGGCTTCGGTCGGGGGGCGTTCTGAAATGGAAGCGCGCGCGTTTCGGTAGTCGATGCCAATGTAATAACGCTGAATGAGATCCTGGCCGATAAGACCCGCCACCTCCGCGCCGATATGATCACGCGCCGATGTGAGGTCAACCGCGAGCACCTCGAAGTCACGCAGGATGACACCCTCGCCAAAGTCGATCGTGACAAGACCCACTCCGTTCTCAACACTTCGAAGAAGCGATTTGTCAACGGCCGTTCGCACCGCGCCGGTGTCGACCACGAGGAGCGATGCGGTGGTTCGATTGTCAAGATACGCCTCAACACACGGCTCGCCGTCAAGCGGAACATGGAGCGTCTGACCATCCGCGGACGCATCCGGAGCGCCCGAATCGTAAGGAGGCTTTGTTGCTCCTCCCTCAGAACACGCAACTCCAAGCGCAAGAGGAACAAGCAGCGCACGCATACCACGCGCCGACATTCGCTCGGGCTCGGTTCTCTTCAACTGCAACACGGCGCCGATGTCGACGCAGCGTCGTCACACACCGTGGGAACGTCCTTCGGATCCGTCACGTTCACGAGACCCTTGAGCGTAAAGGAGCCACCCTCTTTGGTCGTGTTCTGCGCCTTGTCAAATGTGACCTTGCCACCAGTTCCGATCGCAAACAGACACATCTGGCTCATTGAAAGGTGCTTGTACACAGCCACCAGCGTCGTGTCGTTTTGTTCGGTAAGGCCAACGCCCCAATCAGAACCTTGCTTTGCTGCCGAATCGGGTTTGAAATCCATCTTGACGGAGTACGTTGGCGTGAGCGTGGTTTGCTGCATTGCGACTTGGTAGAGGCCGAGAGCACCGGTCGTGTGCGAACCGTAATACATCTTCTCTGGATAGGCTGTGATGTCGGCTCCGCGAACGATGCCGGTGATGCAGTACTGCTGCACCAAATGCGAGAAGTGTTGAACCATGTACGTCTGATCGCCGACCTTTGTGCCGTCAAGAATGTACGGCACGCTGCAGTTCACGGTGAGACCCGCAACGCCTGTTGGCGGGGCGTCCGTGGGCGGCGCCACGCCTGAGTCTGTGGTCGTCGACGAAGCATCCTTGCCGTCGTTCGCAGAAACACTCGTAGACGGTGACGAGGCATCCGTCGCGGTGGCAGGGAGATAGTAATTGGTGGTGGTACTGCCGCAGCCAGCGACCACGAAGAGCCCGGCAAACAGATGGCGTTTCATTGAATGTTCTCCCCTTGACATCGCGTCCGCGGATTGCTTCAGACTGGCCCCCAGCGAGTTATGCCAGGGATGCAGTTGCTGTCAAGAAGCGGTGAGGACACGACTGTGAGCAACAGCTCAACCGTGCGCGCAATCCTTGACGTTCGCAAGCTGAGGCGCAACCGAAATGGGTGGAAGGTTTCCCTCGGTGATACCGTTGTGGACATGGACCTCAAGCGCATAACTCTAGGCCTCGTCGGTCTTTCGTTTCTCTTGACCAACGTTGCGTGCTCATCGTCCGCCGCTTCCTTCGATGGCGGCACTTCAGGCGACGGCAGCACCTCCGCTGACTCGGGGTCATCTCAGGCGGACACTGGAACAAACGAGCCGGGGACCAAGCGCATCATGTTTGGCGCCGACTTCGACTCCAATGGCAGCTGCCGAGATCACGGTACGAACGACCAGTGTGATCTCTACACGGCAACGCTGAAGTTGTCGGATGGAACCGTTACCGACGTCAAACGAGCGACCAACACAAGCGTGAGTGAGTCGTACCCGGCGTGGAACCCAAATCTCTCGGTTGCTTACTTCACGATATTCAAAGACGTTCGAACGAAAGACCTCGGTTATGTCGACCTTCGCACGGGCAACACCGGAGTCCTTATTAGCGGGGCGAGCTGGGCCGCCGTGAGTCCGGATGGGTCGACGTTGCTTTACGCCGATAGCAATAAAATGCTTACAACAGCCTCGCTAAGCGGCGGTGGTCTTGTTGTCGGAACAGGCGCCGCACTCACAGGAGTGAAAGAGCAAGAAGATCCCGATTATTCCACGGATGGAAGATACATCGTGTTTCACGAAATCACGTCGACCGTCGGCGCGGTCGGGCAGGTCTACGACACACAAACCAAAAAAACCGCAAGCTGGGGCCAGGAAAGTGGGCACTGTGGATTTGGAATCAACAGCCTGATCACACTTTGCGACAACTCAACGGGCGGGGGAATTCAGAGCAGGCTCTACCACGAGGGGACCTTCGGCGATGCGTCACTCTTCCTCGCGGATCTCAAGGCCAGCGCGATCAGCGTGTACGACAGCACGTTCGCACCTTGCCAAGGTGTCAGCTTCAACTACCCGACGTTTTGCGGCGACGATCAACACCTTTTGGTGAGCACGTCTTGCAATCAAAACGGCGAGGTTACATTTTCGCGTCTCTTCCTCATCGAGCTCACCGGCAGCACGCCGATCTATCGGCCCATCGGCAAGACACTTGCAGAAACGTACGGTGGAACCGGCAAGAGTTCGTGGACGGTTGCGTGTCTAAAATGAGCACCTGCAAAAATGAGCACGTGATGGGGTAGACGCTCCGCAACGCTCCATGCATGGTGGCGCCCATGCGGGTTTTCGCACTGGCTGTCGCCACAATCCAGGTTTCATTTTTGAGCGCTTCAGCGTCCTGCGCGCCCGCGCAACGAGCCAAGACGCTACCGACGGTTCCTGCTCCCTTACCGCGTGTATGTGGGCATGAGGGATGGACAACGTACGCCCACGACGCGGCGCGCACATCCGCAAGCACGGCATGCATTGACCCACCGCTCAAGACGACGTGGACCTTTTCGCCACCACCTGTTGGGGGACGCAAGGAACGAGTGGAGCACGCCATTGCAGATATCGACACCGTGTACGCCGCGGGTATCCGCGGCCAGTCACCGGTGCTTCATCGCATCGAGGCGAAAGACGCCCACATGCAATGGACGTTCGATAGTCGGGCCGATATCGCGCGCGCGCATTGGCCAACAGCGGCCCTCAACGTCGTGATGTACGTCGACGACGGCGTTTACGTGATGGATTCTCAAAGTGGTACCCACAGGAGCGCCGAGCTTGATTGTTGGGGCCCGACGCTGGCCGATGACTCCCGTTATTATTTGGCCAATACATGGCAGGAGGAAGGTCCCGGACTTTTTGCCGGTGCGTACGATCCTCGGGCGTTGCCGTTGTGGAAGACCGACAAGTTCTCCGCAAAAGGCATCGTGATCCCGGACGAAAACGGAATTGCGCTCGATGGCGGAACGCTCTTTCACGCCGCAAACTATCGCTTTCCAAAGTACGCCTACCTAACGGCGCTCGATCCCGAAACCGGCGCCGTCAAGTGGAAGAGCGCTACGGTTCCCGATAGCGCACCAAGCGCAGGAGGAGGCCGTGTCTACATGGTCGAGCGCTTGCCAAAAAAGGAGCACGAGAGCGTGCTCGTTGCGCGGTCACAAAACGATGGCAACGTCGTTTGGTCTACGCCCGTTGAGGATGCACGCGTCGCCGCGCCGGTGGTGGCGGGTCGTCTCGTCATTGTACATTCCGTTGTCGGAGTGCTCGCTTTCGACGCGCAAACGGGAGAGCCCGCGTGGTCCGTTGCGATTCTACGCACGCGATCGGCATCCCGTAATGCAACGTCGCTCGCCGCGGCGACGGGATCCGGCGCACTGTTAGTCACCGCCGGTGGGCAACTGCACGTTCTCGAACTTACCACTGGAAGAGTGCGCTGGAGCGGGGCACCCCTCGAAAATGCAAAGGACGTCCACTCGCCTGTCATCGCGGGTGGCGTGGCCTACGTCGTCGCAGACGGCACGTTGGTTCGCCTCGAGAGCACACCTCTCGAATAAGGCAAAAGGTCATCCTCCCCACTCGCAAAGGAACTTTTGCACATGCGCCGGCAGCATGATCCAATCCTCCTTCGCCGTGCCCTTTGGGGGCGATCGTCGTCCACAGGATTCGACGAGGCCATGATTCTCAAGAAACAGTACGGGCTTTCCATCATGCAATTCAATCGTTGAAACGCTTCCGGAGAACTTCGATCCATAACGAAAGAACGCGTGCGCAACCACCCAGCGCCGCGACTTCCATTCCGCAGTCAAAATCGACTCGTCGCAGTCTGCGCCACCTTCCTCCGCCGTCTTGAGTGACATGCTGAGCATGACCGTTGAGCGCCCCACACGCTTGGCACACGCGCGCACCGCATCGGCGCGAACACTCTTTGGTACGCAGGTTTCCGGCATGCCTTCGAGTGCGGAAACGATTTCATCGACCTTTGGGCGCCAACTTCCAAGATGCGACGCGTCGCTGATGGCCTCGCAGCGGGTGATAGAACTGGGCAACGTAGATGTCCGCGTGGAAGTGGGCTGTTTCGGTGGCGCGCACGCTGCCATGGCGCACGCGAGCAACAGAGCTCGATGCCGTTGCATGCACGATAGAGTCGACATGAATCTCGATGGTACGAAGACAAGCCTCGCCTGGCACTCGAGATTGCACGGAAGCCAACGACCTCGACGAGATCAGTGGTAAAGCGAACGCGGCCAACTCCCGGGCGATGCGTGCGTCATCTGCGACTGTGCTCTTCGATAGCCTGAGAAGAACGTAATGCGGAGTAGAGCCTCCACGAGCCTAGAATCGTTCAGACCAGCGGTAGATCGCTCAGCATAACGAGCTTGTCTTCGATGCGGTCCTCGGTGCACGGTACGGCGATGATTTCCAAGAGGAACACCCCATCTGCTGGAGTCCAGATGCCTGCACTCTGGGTCGGAAGTCTCAGTTCGATGTTCGTGGCGTTGCTGGTGTACACGGGTTGCGCGCACTCAACGGCCCCGGCGCCCGGACAACCCGCGCCGGTCGAGAAGCAGAGCAAGCAGAAGCGCTCCGGTCCGAACCTGCTCGCACCTGTTTACTCAAAGGCGCTTGAGGGTGATGTGCGCGAAGCGCTGCGGATCCTGGAGAAGGTGCCGGTCGACTCGTTGGGCGGCTTTGAGCGTTCTGAGCGGGAGTGCCTTCTTCGGACGTTCGCCGAGAAGAAGCTGCCTCCGCTCGAGGTCCGAGACCCGTTCGTCGCCGAACTCATCGGGGTCTATCGGGAGTATTGGATACGCGTGCTCCTCCAGGAGCTCAGCGTCCCCGAAGGGGAGATGTACCTGTTCAAACGCTTGAGCGCTTTTCTCGGCGGTGCCGGTTATCGAGCGAAATACGACTCCCTCGATGATCTGCTCGATGAGTTGGGCTCAATTCTCCTCCAGAAAAGCTTCCACTCCATTCGAGGCGTCACGCGCCCATACTATGAGCTCATGGCGTGGGGAAAGGAGACGGCCAGGACCTACGACGTAAGGCTCCCCGAGATCACGATCCCCGTGAAGGTAGTCTTCATGCAGGACTTTGCCGTGCTCGGCTGGAGCGCATTCGCCACCTGCGGCAAGGCATACTCTAGCGGATGGGCAAAGAAGGATTCGCTCTATTGCGTTGCGGATTCGTACGATACGGCCAGCGAAACGTTCTCCGTAAGCTACCTCGCGCACGAGTCTCAGCATTTTGCGGATTACAAGATGTTTCCAAAGTTGGAGCAGCCGGAGTTGGAGTACCGAGCGAAGCTGGTCGAGTTGGCTGAAGCGAAGGAAACCGCCCATGCGCTCGTCATACGATTCGCCTCCCAGACCGGCCACAACAGGAGCGCGCCGCACAATTTCGCGAACCTGAAAGTGGTCACCGACCTCTCGCGTTCTATCTTCGGCAGCGACGACACGGTGATGGATGAGCAGCGCTGGGCGCACGTCTCGGTCAAAGACATCAATAGCGAGGCGACGGCGCTGCTGAAGCGCAACACCGAGAAGCTGGTATCTCTCGATGCCGCGACCGTATCGCAGGTGTTGCAGTAGCGTAGTGGACGTTACAGCCTCTCGAGGAAGGCGAGAACCGCGGGCCTCCTCTCACCGACCGCGCGTCCTCGTGACGGGCGGCGGGTTGGCCTCGATCGCCTTGCGTTTCTCCTCGAGGTCCACATGCCCGTAGAAGCGCTCCGTCGTGGTGATCTGATCTCATACGCTTGGCAGCGTCGCTCGGCATTACGTCCTACTCTGGATCTTGGAGGTTATGCCGTATTCGGAATAAGCTTCGATAGCCTGCGCCATTCCCCTCGTGGCAACCTCCGCGATGCGGGAAAACACGAGCTGCAAGACGTGATCGGCAAGGCGCTTTACTATTTGAATTTCGAGCTCCGCATCGTACGTAAGTCGGGTGCGGTCTCCCTCGTCGACAAACGTAATCTCGTCGCGATAACGAAGAAAGCGCGTGCTTCCCGCCATGACAAGTCGAAGCGGACGCTCGAAGACCACGATCTCGTAGGGCAATTCAAGGCGTCGTCCGATCACGGCGCCCACCATGAGAAATTGTGTTCCAACGCCAATCGGGCCTTCCGTCACTTTCACAACCGACCGCGCCTGCGGATCCCAAAGGGGTGCATGCCGAAAGTCGCTCACGAAATCGAACGCCGTCACACTGCTTACGCGCGCATGGATCGTGGAGCGCGTGCGCGCCATTAGGGCGAGTCCTCGAATTCGCTCCCGTCGGTCTTGCGGAAAATTTCGGCCATCTGCTTCGTTGCTCCTCCTCTGAATACCTCTAGCATCTCCCTTCGGTCGCTCCCGCCTATCGCTGAGCTCCTGCCGAGCTTCGCTCGCCAGAGGCCGGAGCCTCGTCGTCGTCGCGCCTTGCAGCCGACGCGAAATGCGCTCGAAATCCCTCGATCCGGAATTCGAGGGCTCACCCTAACTCGCCGTTCGCAGGAGTGGGTTCGTGAAGAGGGCGGGGTTCTGCTGACGCGAACGAAAGAGATCGAGGATGAAGTTCATCCGGTCTCCCAGATCGGACCAATCGGTCGCCGCACTTCCTACCAAGGTGTCGGGTGTGCGATCCCACGAGAGGACATCGCCGAGCAGTGCGCGAAAATGTTCATCGGTCGTGTCAAACACACGCAGATGCTCGGGAAACATCGCGACGCCATCAGGAGAGCTCACATCCTTTCCGACTTCGAGCATGTCGTCGCCAAGAGGCAGAGCCAAAACGAATCGAGTACTGAACGCATACGTGAGACGTTGTTTGCGTACATGCTCAAAAAAACCCCGGGCCTCGCGCGATAGCTCAGCCGCTTCAGAGAGGCCCGGCCATCGCACAAGCAAGGAGCGCACGAGTTCCGCCTCGAAAAGGACACCCATTTTTTCTCGCGCGGGTCGCGTGAGATCGGCCAGATGGAACAACGGCGTAAACGCTGCCTTGGCCATGCGATTTAGAAGCGGAAACGAGAGCATCTCATCGATCATCGGATCAAGATGCCGTTGCTCGTGCAGCCCCACGGCCGCGTTTGCGACAAACACACGCTCTGCTTGCGCGTCGGCACCAGGTTCATAGGAAGCGATGAGGTACTGTTCGAACGCAGCGCATAGAAGCGCTTGACCCCCCTCCAATTGCGGCCTCGGATCGAGTCCCAGCGATTCCTTCACAAGATCGTGAAGGTTGTTGCCACCCTGCAAAGCCAGCTTCGCAAATAAGTTTCGCTCGCGCGGGGAGGCCTCGGACATCATGTTGCCAAAATTCCGAAACACGGGCGCGATGTCTGCGTACACCCATTGATTTCCACGTGCGACCGTACGGCTCACGTGCGCCACAAGTCGCTGCGGCATCAACCGACGCAGCGGCACTTGCTCTCCACGAATGCACTTGCCAGCAAGCTCCGATGCCCATGATCCGAACCCCACCCAACTGAGGTTCGGCCCGATGTACTGGCGCATTTGCTCATCAAGGAGGTGGTAGCTGTACGTAATGAGATAGTTACGCAGCGTGTTGTCCGATAGCCCGGCGATTTCCTCCACACGAAGCGCTTGCGCGAGACGCCCAAGCGTGTCGAGTGAACACGCCTTGCTCATCTCGACCTGGAGCCCACGCAAAGTCTGGGTCTGCGCCATCATTTCCCTCCCGTCGCCGACCTCTCACGAACGGCAGATCGCCCTGCTCGTTAAGTACCCTAATCCTCATTCCGACGCACATGTCGTCGCGGCCAGGCCGTGTTGCGGGGCAAACGTTACTTTTCCCGTATGCAAATCTCGAGTTGATTCACAACAAGCGAGCCGGACGAAGGCCCAGCTTTAGTGCGCAAGAGCGCCTTGCCGTCATTCGCGACGACCGCGCTGCCAAGCGAGGCTGAGTACCACTTGTACGGCGCCGCATTGCTTACGAAATTGGTGTTCGTGGAACCGGTGTCAGTGAACGACGTCCACGAGAAGCTACCGCTTGCGGTGGTGTGGTAGCTGCGCCCAAAGAGACTGAGCGTTGCCTCCGCGATCGTGGGAACGAGCGTAGTGCTGAGCTCGATGTCGATGAAATCGGACCCATCGAGTTGCAAACCACCGGAGCCGAGGTAGGGATCGACGAACGAGGATGTGAAACCAATTTGGTAGCCGTACGCACTCACGTGCTGACGCGAGCGATCCGGCATCCCCCACTCATCGTAGGAAACCTGTGCCTGTCCGCCCGCGTTCGACCAATGCACTCGAAGTGCCGTTCGGCCCGAAGCACCCGACGTGCACGGAGAACCCGTGATGGCACCCACGATGCCTTCGTCGCCGCCCTCATGCACCTGCGCCGCGTCGCCGGTTGACACATCCGAGCCCGATCCGTCGGCCCCCGCGGAGTCGCGGTCTCCGGGCGTGCCATCTCTAGGAACGCCGTCGGCCCCACGATGACCATCGGTTGAAGGCACGGCCCCGTCGGCTGCGCACGTAACACAAAAGCGATCTTCGTCTTCGCTGGTTGCGCATGCTGCAGCGCCAAGAACCAGCCACATCGAGTTCGCAAGAATAATTCGAAGCGAAGCCACGGCGCATCCATACCACGGGCGCGCGTTTTGACCATCGGTCGGAACGAATGGATTTTTGCGTGTGGATCTCTGTTACTTCGGGGCGTCAGATGTGGGCGTCAGCGCGTACGCGAACGAACGGAAATCCGATTCAGCGGAGAGGTAAACCACATAGAGTGTTTTCTTGCCCTTGCGGTTCGAGAGCGCTGCCGCAACCTTCGTTCCCTTTTGAGCATCGTGAGACATTCGAAAGATCGATTCGTTAACGAGGAAGACTTTCGTTTTTTCATTGGGCACAAATTCGTAACTGCATACGAGAAGATTAATACCCGCGGAGCCGTCTTCCGTTTTCTCAAGAACGATATTTGACGGTCCGGACGTGTCAGTCGACTTCTCGGCTTGCATCCATACGGACGACTTTAGGATCGTCAGCTTGCCGGCCCACGTTTTGTTAAGCGTCATGGGATTCACCCGAGAGTCTCTGAGGAACGTGCTGTCTTTGTCGCTAAAATACCGATGGACAACAGTCATCGTGAGATCGTCCGAGCAGCGCGTCTTTCCCCGATATTGATCGCCGTAGCTGTCCGCAAAAGCCGTCGGACTTGTCGCGAGGACGGTACCAAAAACAAACGCGCTCGAAATTGCAGAAAGTAGTTTGGACATGGTTCCCTTCAATCTTCCTCAGGAAGGGTACGGCCACTCGGAGCCTAGACCTTTAGTTGACTTGCCACGCTCGTTCACTTCCCTCTCGCGAATCGCTAAAGGCAGGAGCCGCTGCAGCCGTATGACACGGTTATGATTCGCCATTTTTTTGCGCTCGTCACGGTGTGTGCAAGTGTGCTCGTCCCACTCTCATCGCTCGCACAGGCGGGGCCGCCTTTTCCAAAGGTGTGCGCTGACCCAAGCGTGATGAAAGCCGCGCTCCAAATGTCGACGACGCAGGAAACCTACGACGAGGACCGCGGTCTGGGGGATTTCGCGGGAGGGCCAACCTCGCTCGCGAAGGTGGTGTCGTTCTACGCTCCGAACGTGTGGGTGGTGGCCTATGGCTCGCGCGACGCCACGCAGGTTGAGGTGGGGTCCAAGATCACGTTGGATCCCAAGGTCGACTCGCTACTCGTGTGCGGATTCTACAAGGCGCCCTCGAGCACGACGCTAACGGCGATTGTCCTCGCACCCCAAAAGAAGGCGGCGAAGAGTGGACCATCCCCCATGATGTACAAGGCACCCTATGACGCGAGGGGCGGAAAGACGATTCTGCTCGTGATTGGGAAGTCGCGTCAGGCGGTCAACCTGTACGCCAAGTTCACAAAAACACCCTGACCCGCGGCGTCATGGATTCGTAACCTCCGAGCTCGTTATCGCTATTGACACGCACCTCTCGCGTGCCAGAGTTCGCCGACTCGGGGCTACTTCTTTCCATAGGGTGATCCATATGAAGCGTGTCGGTCTTTGGGTGGTGTTTGCGCCGCTTTTGCCGTTGTTACTGCCTGCGGGGTGCTCGTCCAACAACGCGTCTGAGTGCTTGAGCACGCCCTGTGCCGATCCGTCCGAGCCGGCGGCCACGAACGACGCAGGCATGGCGAATGACGCGAGCTCATCCGCAATGAAAGACACCGGCGCACAAGCCGATACGAACGCGCCCGACACGGGCACGAATCCCGGGAAGGACAGCGCAGTGCCCGATGCGGCCCCTACGGGGACGAACTTGAATCGCCTATGGCGAGGCGTATCCAACCAAGGGCATCGGCACGACCGCGCGCAAAGGAACGACGGCCGGCAGCGTACTCAAGAACTACCAGTTCGATGGGTACCCCGACGGCGATTCGTCAAAGGGATTGCAAACGATCTCGATGGCGAACTTCTTCGATCCGCAGATGAGAAAATACAAGGTCGTCGTGCTTGCGGCGACGGCCAACTGGTGTCCGCATTGCCAAAAGGAAGTGCAGGAAGTCGTCTCGAGCCTTGCGCAATTTACGGCAGAGAAAATCGCGTACGTCGACGGCGTCGCGGAGAGCACGAGCGGCCAACCGTCGACCAAGACCGACCTCGATTATTGGGTGACCACGTACAAGGTCAACTTCAACGTCTTTCTCGATCCGGGCGCCAAGAGCCTCGGCGCCTATGGACTCGCCGGTTATCCGTTCAACATTGTGCTCGATGCGCGCACGATGGAGATCTTGGCAACCATCAACGGTCGACCCACCTCGGGCCTTCTCGCGTACGGCAAGACATACACCGCATGGGTCGATAGCCA
>JAHFDX010000633.1 GCA_023248785.1 Myxococcales bacterium | reverse complement strand
CTGCTTGTCCTTTTTGGAGTTTCGCTTGTCGGCGTCTATTTCGCTGAGCCGTTGACCGATCTGTTTGCGCACGGATCACATGCAGTCCCGGGTCAGTTTGAACGCACAGTGTCGATGACACGCGTTGTCTTTCCGTACATTTTTTTCATGGGAAGTGCTGCGCTCGGAATGGCGGCGCTAAACGTCAACCGTCGATTTGCGGCCGCAGCCTTTACCCCCGCACTTCTGAACGTGGCTCTCATTGCAGGTGCATTTGGGCTTCCATCGCTCGTCACATACCTTGGCTATGAGCGGTCGCTTGCGCTCGCTTGGGCGGCGCTTCTGGGCGGCCTTCTTCAAGTGCTTGCACAGTGGCCCTCTTTGCGCGCAATTGGATATGCGGCGCTGCCAAAACTCGACTTGCGGGATCCTTCCGTGCGCGAAGTTCTTCGGCGACTGCTCCCGTTGTCGTTGGGAATTGGCGTCTACTACATCGACCTCGTTCTCTCTCGTCGGTTTCTCTCGGACCTCGGCGAGGGAGCGCAGAGTTACTTTACGTTTGCTTCACGCCTGTGCGATTTCCCGCAGGGTATTTTTGTGATGGCGCTCTCTACGGCGGCGCTGCCGACGCTCTCTCTGCACGTTGCAAGGCAGGAGCAAAAGGAGCTCGAGAAGACGTTTGTTCACGGGTTAGGATTGGCTCTGTTTGTGGCGATTCCCGCAAGCGTTGCCATCGTCATTCTTGCGGAACCAATCGTTGAGGCAATCTTTCATCGCGGCGCGTTCGATACGCAAAGCGTCCATGAAACGGCCCGGGCCCTACGGTGGCAAGGAAGCGCGATTTGGACGGTGGCCGTTACTCGGCAACTAGTTGCGCTGTTCCACGCGCGAGGCAACACCCGCACGCCGGTTTACGTGAGCATCATCGACCTTATCGCATTTATCGCTCTTGCCCTTTGGCTCCGCGGTCCAATGAAACATGCGGGGATAAGCGCGGCCGTCGCTGGATCGAGCGCCGTGCAAATGGTGCTGCTTGTGGTTGCAATTACGCTCGCCCTTGGTTTTTCCTGGCTAAAGGCCCTTCTGCCGAGTTTTTTCCAAACGACTCTTTCGGCTGTGCTCTCGGGTGCGGCCGTCTGGTTTGCGTACCGATCGATTCATGGTCATCCCATCGTGGTGGCTTCGGTGTGCGGCTCGCTGTATGTTGCGGCGTTCGCATTTTCGGCATGGGCTTTGGGCTCGAAGGAGTTTCAAGAGCTGGGCGGTACTGTCCGGCGGCGGCTCTTGCGCAAACGGCAAGGTTGATTGATGGGTGCAAAAGAAGAAGGACCGCGCGTCGTTGACGCCTCGTTCGTTGCAGGGGCAATGGATGCGAAGCACTTGCCAGCGCCTGCCCTTGCGGAGATCGCATTTGCGGGGCGATCCAATGTAGGCAAGTCAAGCTTGCTCAACACGCTTGTTCAGCGCAAAAATCTGGTTCGCACGAGCCGCACGCCGGGATGTACCCGGCAAATCAACGTGTTCGAAGCGAAGCTGATTGACGATTTTTTGGTCCACCTTGTGGACCTTCCTGGCTACGGGTTCGCGCAGCGATCCAAAACTGAGAAAAAAACATGGGGCCCGATGATCGAGGGCTATCTCCGAACGCGGATCAACTTGCGTGCGCTTGTTGTGCTTGTTGACGTGCGTCGAGGCATCGAAGAAGAGGAGCTTGGGCTACTCGATTTTATGTCGCGTCCAAGGCCCGTGGAAGCGCCGAAGCCTGTTGAGACTCTCGTTTTGGTGACGAAGATCGACAAGGTTGGTGCAAGTGTGAAGAAGTCGATGGTCGAGCGGATCCGCAAGCAAACGAAACTTCACGTGATCGGTTTCAGTTCCGAAACGGGCGAAGGGAGGCCTTTGTTGTGGGAAGCGATTCGGAACGCGGTGCTTTAGTGCTTTCGTCGTCGTCGCGCGATCACGGCAATCAAGGTTGCGGCCGACGAGAGAGCCAGCGCGGTATTTGAAATAGATCTTCCTGCCGTGTGGCAACCGCAGCCATCGTTCGACGGCGGCACGGTTGCTACCGGAAGTGAGATAGTAAGCGTGCCGGTCGCTGAGAGGTTTGCGGAGTCGGTTACGTCGACCATCACTTCAATGGGATTCGCTCCAACGCTTTCCGGAAGTGAAAACGCCGCCGGAATGGTTTGTGTCGCGCCCTTCAGCGCGCCATCTGACAGGGGCGTTGTGGTGTTGTTCCCTGCGATTCGCCAACGGAGCACATAGTGATCGAGCGCAACGTTGTCGGTTGCGCGAAACGACACTTGAACATCGTTGCCCGTTCGCGAGCCCACCACGGAAACAGTGGGCGGCACGTCGTCGCCAACGAGAAATGCAGGTGAAAATGCTTCCGCGCACGTGCCATCCGCCGTGATCGCACGAACGCTGACTCGATACGGACGCTCCGCAAGTGCAGACGTCAGGTCAACCGCATACGTGGTGCCGGCGACAGCGCGAAAGGAAGGACTCCAGAGTGACAGCCCGCTCGGTCCAACCAATGACACCTCATATCCCGTCGCCTCGGCTACGGGAGACCACGTCACGGTCACCGCCGTGCCGGCTTGGATGCGTTGTGGCGATGAGGTGCTTGCGTTGATCGATACGGTTTCGGGTGCGGCACAGCGGGCAGCGCCAAATGCGTTGAGCCATCCGTCGGAGGAAGCGACCAAGATCTCATCGCGACCGTCGCCATCACTGTCGGAAACGATAGGTTCAAGAACGCCTGCGCCGAGAGGAGCGGCCCACCGTAGACTTCCGTCACACGCACCCACGGTGTAGAGAAAACCATCGGCGGATCCGATCAGAATGGCGGGTCCAGTCGAATCGAGATCGGCGACCGAGGTGGCGGATCCCAAATCGCCAATTTGAA
>JAHFDX010000632.1 GCA_023248785.1 Myxococcales bacterium | reverse complement strand
CCAAACGTTCGAAATTAAACAGCTGCTCGACGTTCCCTGTGGTGAATGGGGATGGATGCAGCACGTGAACTTTGGTGGGTGCGCCTACCTCGGATGCGACGTGGCAAGCATTCCGATGGAATCGAACCGCAAACGTTTTCCGAATCGCGAATTCCGCCAGCTCGATATCACGGTCGACTCCGTTCCGCGTGCGGACTTGATTGTTATCAAGGATTGCTTCCAACACCTGACGAATGAGCACATTCGCGCGGCGCTCGCCGCATTCAAAGCCAGTGGTTCCACGTACATGCTCACGTCGACCGACTGGTTTCCGCTTCCGCCCGCCAATCACGAGCGTCCCCAGCAAGCAGGTGGCTACGAAGTGGAAAATCTGCACGTGCCGCCGTTTGAGCTACACGGGTGGATTGCCAATCTTGCTCTTGATTGCAAAGTCTACCAATTGTGGAGACTCGATGGGGGTCATGTCCGAGGAGATCGGACGCGTCTGGGGCAAACGGTTATTGCCCCATATGACGACCCAATTCTTCGCCAGTGTATCCATCCGCCGCGCACGTCGATGGTTCGTCCCACCTACGTTGAGTACGGAACGGGGCCCGAGGGCACAGCCGTGGGGCCCGAGCGTGACAGCCCACTCGAGCTAGGCGGCCTCACATTCGTGAATGCCGCGGCGATGGACCTCCTTGCAACCATCGATGGCCAAAAAACCGTGGCGGACGTGATTGAACTGTCGACGACACATACCGCGGTGGACCCGATGCAGGTGCTCGACTTTATGTGGCTCGCATCTGAGTTTGGATGGATCAACGTGACGGAATTCGTCCAACCGACGTTGCACCAGCGACGTCGTGCCGCGCGATTCGTTGCGGCACGAAAAGGGGCAGATCCTCTTGGCTGCGCAGCGCTCGCGCAACAACTCGGTATCTCCGAGTGGCTTCTCCGAAGACAGACCCATTTGAATCCGGAAGAGCTCGTCGCGCGTGTGATGTCGTTTTGCACGGGCAAGGGAACGATGATCATGCGGGCCGAGGAAGATCCACTCGTTCTTTGCTTTGGTGTTACGCCGGACACGTTTTCGAGGATGGGGCGCGTGACCGGGTAGCGTGACGGGGTAGTCAAAGGAGTTGCACCGGGTCGATGTCGCTGCGTTACCTTGCAAGGCAGTCATGTCACGTTCCCAACTCATGGACACCGGTGGATTCAACCAGCTCGCCCAAGGCAAGGATGGGTACTACCTCTACAACCAGAACGACATGTACGTTGGCAAGGCCATTGAGAAATATGGCGAGTTCTCAGCACTCGAAATGAGTCTGCTGTCGCAACTCTGCCGCCCTGGCGACACCGTCATCGAAGTCGGCGCGAACATCGGATCACACACGGTCGGGCTTGCCAAACGCGTTGGTCCAACCGGGCGCGTTCTCGCTTTTGAGCCACAGCGTCTTTTGTTCCAAACGCTGTGTGCCAACATCGCTCTCAACAGCCTCGTCAACGTGGAATGCTACTGGGCCGCGGTAAGCTCCAAGCCCGGCACGATCACGGTGCCAGAACCCGACCCGACAGAAGAGGACAATTTTGCCGGCATCAGCATGTTGGGAGCCGATGAAGGGCTCCAAGTGGATTGCTTGGTCCTCGATCGGTTCCTCTCACTACCTCGAGTGAAAATGCTCAAGGTTGACGTCGAAGGTATGGAGGCAGATGTTCTGCGTGGTGGCGAGCAACTCATCGGCAGGCATAAGCCGATCATCTACGTGGAAAACGATCGCATCGATAGCTCAGAAGCCTTGATTCGCCTCATCGACAGCATGGGGTACCGGATGTATTGGCATCTGCCTCCGCTGTTCAATCCGCGGAATTTTTATTCGGAAAAGGAAAACATTTTTCCGAACGTCGTGTCGGTAAACATGATCTGTATCCATCGCGACTCGAAGACCGAGCTCGACGGATCGAGCGAGATCGTGGACTTTTCGTTTCATCCCATGCGGCGCTAATGGCGCAAGACATGACTCTACCAAGCGGTGCCGTCGGACGTGCAAGGCTTGGCGATGTTATGTAACGTGGCCTGAGTGAAATACGCGGTTACGTTCGGGAAAAACGGGAACGCATTTGAGGTAGAAATCCCAGAATCAGGCGGCCCGACCGTGCGCGTCGACGGTCGCTATGTCCGGGTAGAACTGCTTCAGCGCGGCGAGACCACGACGGTGCTCGTCGACGGGAAGGTGGTCGATTTTCGAACCACATCGTCGAGTGGCGAAGTGTCCATGTGGTCGCGCGGCGTTCATTCGGACGTGCGCGTTGAAAGCGAGCGAGAGAGAGCGCACGCGTCACGTGCGAAGCAGGGCGGCGCGAGTGATCTCGTGGTGCGCGCGCCGATGCCTGGGCGCATTGTTCGCGTGTCGGTGAAGCCGGGCGATGAGGTGGAGCTTGGCGCCTCGCTTGCGGTGGTTGAGGCGATGAAGATGGAGAACGACATCGTCGCGAAGCGGGCGGGGACGATCGCGGAGGTCAAGGTGAAGCCCGGCGACACGATTGAGGCGAATGCGGTGTTGATTGCGTTTGGGTGAGGGGAGGCCACACGACGGCCCTATCGACTTTGCGACGCATAATCCATTGAGGGGGCGAGGAACGGACGCGACCGGTGTGACCGGATCATCCCCGCGCTCTCTTGGACCCGTGTTGGGCTACCCGTACAGCTGACTGTGTGTACCGATGAGTGCGAAGATAACGATGTCGTCGCCGTCGCGGCGGTAGAGTGCGCGCAAGTCGCCATTGACGTTCATGCTCCAGTAACCAGCGAAAGTGCCCATCAGCGGGTGGACCCGTAGGCATGGGTTCGTGGGGTCGATAACAAACAACCTGAGGCGTTCGTCAAATTGAACCTGGAACGCCTTCGGG
>JAHFDX010000631.1 GCA_023248785.1 Myxococcales bacterium | reverse complement strand
ACAAGGGCATCTCGCATATTCCCATACCCATTGACGATCACAATGCGTGCACTGTCGATGCTTGCGACCCACAAACCGGCGTGATCACCCATGTCGCCGGCAACGTGAGCGACGGCAACCCATGCACGACCGATGTTTGCGATCCACTCACGGGAATTATTTCAAACACACCCGTGGTCAACGGACATTCATGCAACGACGGCGACGCCTGCACGAAGTTCGACACGTGCCAGTCGGGAATATGCGTCGGCTCGCCCGTCGTGTGTGGAGCGCTGGACCAGTGCCATGCGATCGGAACGTGTGATCCACTCTCCGGCGTTTGATCCAATCCGCTCAAAGCCAAAGGGGCCGCGTGCGACGACGGCGACGTGTGCACGCAAAACGACAGGTGCACCTTGGGCGGCGATTGTATCGGCGATGTGCGGCTCGACGGTGGTACCTGCGGTGACGACGGCAACGCGTGCACTGAACAAGTTTGCCTCGCTGGCAAGTGCACAACTGTGGGGCTACCGGTGCCGATCGTCGATGAAGGCTGCAATCGACCTGCGTGTGACCCCGTGTTCGGGCGATGGAAACCTGCGGGGACTGCCTGCCTCGATAATAACGCAGATAATGGAACCGAGTCTTGCGATGCCTGGGGCCACTGCTCCGTACACAGCGTGAACGTGGTGAGCTGCAAGAAGGCACCGTGGTGCTTCACGACGCCCGGCAAGCCGCCCGACCTCCATTGCTGGCTCAACGCGAATGTCCGTTTGGGAAACGCCATTAGTTTCAGCCTCGATGGCTACGGGATCTGGGAGCACTATAGCTACTGGCAGTGGGCTCAATCCAGTCAACAAGAACTGCAACAAGCTTTTGAGAATGCGTGGAATTGGGTTGCAGCCGGCATAGCCACTCCATTCGCGGGTCCGCCCCTCCCCGATCCACTCGTCAATCAACACATTCTTGGCGACAACGACCCGATGCAAACGTACGTCGACAAGGACACTGCTTGGAAGTGGTACGTCGCAAGCGTTGGCCACAGTCTGGCGTTGGAAATTGCCGGCATCGTGCCTTGGTCGATGTGCCGTTATTCTGGCGAGGCGCTACAGTCCCTCATTTCCGGAGGGAACCTCAGCCCGGTGACGCCCGACGGTACGTACCATCTTGACGATTCGGTGCTGTCAACGCCGGCACACCCCGTCGAAATGTATCGGTTTTTGCTACAAAATAGCCTGCTCGGGCCAACGCCCGTAAGCACGATTGCCAATACTGTGGAATGGTCAACACAGCTCTACCACGCTAACAATGGCCTAACGGCCAAAACCGCTTGGGACACGTGGCAATACCGCGGTGCCCCCCCGTGTCGCGGATTATCAGTGGAACGGTGGCGGCCGACTTGCCGCAGTTTGGCGTCCAACACTGGACGATGGGGTGCATAGGTACGACCGGGTTCCTTCACTCGATTCTTAGGACCGCAAATATTCCTGTTCTCGATAGCAATGACAGGGACAGCGGCGCCCACTCCTTACCTCACTTCATGGCTGAGGGTCTCTATCTTAGTCACGGCGATGATCCGTATCGATATGGAGGCTGGATCACGCTACCGCAACCGCCCGTAGGCAGCCTGCTCATCGACGAGGCCCAATTCGGTGCATGGTTTAAACAGGGATCCTGGACTGGCTATAACAACGTCGGACGCAGAGGTAAGGAGTTAATCCTGCAGTACCCGTCGGACGAAATGCTGGCGCGGTACTGTCAAGATACCAAGGACGGGAACCATCACGCTTCCGGTTCTACATACACGTTTTACGGGTTCCCCCGCTTGTACACCGTCGCCCAACTCGAGGCCATGGGCTTCTATGCCACCCTCGATGCGAAACTGCCGCAGGCCGGTGGCTGTCCTGCGGTGTGCGCGAAGTTTCCATTTTCCTGCCCGTCCGGTGGAGGGCCGTAGGCCGCGATGCATCTTGCCGCGGCGGGGGGGCTTCCGCGGCAGCGGCGGATCCATTTCAACCCCAACGACGCTCTGCGCGATCTCACACTCTCTCAGACACGTGAAAAAAGGGGTACACAATGCACAATTACTACTCAACAACGGCCGCGCTGCTCATGTTCGCTTGTAGCGCAAGCACGGATGAAAATACGATCAACGTAGCGCCGGAGATGGCGGAGATGGAGATACGTAACCTCGATGTGGATGTGCCCGATGCGAAACCAATGCCTGACCTCACCGTGCGCTCGTCACCTGGAAGCTATAGCGGCACTGACCGTTCCTATCTTGGATCACAAATTGATCCCTACACGTACGATAAGCCAACGGTGAAGCCCGACGGGGGTCGTTAGGGCGGCATCAGTGCTACCCTACCCCGCATGGCCCACTGGGAACACCGTCCGGAATCGCGCTGGAAAGAGTTTCAGTTTAACCAGCCGTATGCAAAGGGTCTGAAGCGTCTGAAAGAGGACGTGCTCGGCAAGACGGACTTCGACCCGGCAACGCTCTGGCAATGGGGAACTATGCAGGCGATGGCGCTCATTGAGATCCTTCGCGAGTGCGAGAAAACCTTCGGCGAGCAAGGCCAAGAGCTTGTGTATCGCGCGCTCCATCGAACGGGCCTTGATGTGGGGCGACAGGTCCTTGCCGGTACAACGCTGCCGGAAGGCATAAGCGACGTCGAATTCGTATCTTTCTATGCTACAATTGTCAACCGTATCGCATACGCCTCACTCGAAGCACCGCGCATTGAGAACGGCAACACGGCAACATTCGATATTTTGTGGTGCCCGCATCAGGATCATTACGGCGCCTTCGACTGCCGCGTTCAACGTTATTTTGTGCAAGGAATGATAGAAGCCGCGCAGGAGTACGGAAAAAAATTTGGCTTCGAAGTGCGTTTCGACAGCACCATTCCT
>JAHFDX010000630.1 GCA_023248785.1 Myxococcales bacterium | reverse complement strand
CGGTATGTGGACGATGTCTTTCTTGAAGCATCCGTTGTTCATCGGATTCTTGCAATCCGCCATCGCGGCGTGAATCCGCCATGCCGGCGCCGAGTCCCAATCACCGCTGTGGGTGGAATACTGAACTTCTACCTTTACCGTCGTGTCGACTTTCGCTGTGTAGCTACCGTAAACGAAGTCGGTCATCGTCGGCGACCACGGATCGATCACAGAATTGCCATCAACGCGAATCGTGCCCGACGGAAAGGCTGAGAGTTCAAATTGGCGTTTGTCGCCCGTCTTGAGCGCGACGTTGCGGGTCCAAAGAACGCTCCAATCGAAGTCTTTCACGCCTGCAGCCGGTGAGGTCGCTGGCGCCCACGTAAAATCGACCGCGTTGTGGCACTTCACCACCGCAGGTTTTGCATCGAGGAGAGGTCCCTTGGTCGGGTTGTAAAACGATGCCGTCCATTGATCGGGCGCGCACGGCTTCGGCGGCGGTGGCAGCAGCTCCTTTACGAGCTTGTAGGAGAGCGACGCGAAACCAGGAGTCGCCACGTCAAAATAGTAAATCGTGACCTGGCGCTTGCCGGCTTCAAGCGACCAATTGAATTGGCCACTATATTTAGGCGTTGCACCGCTGTAGACATCTTCCGCTTTGGGTCCGAGAAGGGGAGGAAGCCACTCTTGATCCACCTTGATGACCGCCTTGCCATCGAAACGATACGCAAATTCGTAGACGCCCTTCTTCGGCAAATCGATCGTCCCGCGAAAGCGAACGACGTTGCCTGAAGCGACACCACTCGGCGATGATCCAGTCGTGTAGTTCCGAATCATGCTCGGAAGGCACTCCGCGGCGTAAGGGTTCAACCCCGCTTTTTTTTCGATGTCGACATACGAGGCGGCGGCGAAGTAGTCGGCCGCCCACAAACCGGCCGCGGCGCACGGTAAAACCACAGGCGCGATCGGCATGATTGACGCCATCGGAGGTGCGGACCTCTGAATCCGAGTCGCCGTGCTCGCGGCGAGCGTATTGAGCCGTCGCTTTTTCGCAGCGTCGGCATAGCACTGCGCGATTTCCAACCGCACGAGCTTTCCGTCATGATTGACGTCACAACTAAACCAACGCCGCGCAGTGCTCGTCGGAAGTTCGCCAATTGTGAGCACTCCGTCCTTGTTGGTGTCGTATCGCGCAATCAATCGAGCGGCTTTTTTTTGAGCGTTCGGGTAGGTCCCCGTCGCGCGGTATTCATCGATGTTGCTCTTGGTCACATACCCGCGATGATCCACATCGAGGAAAGAATACAAGAGCGCTCCTCCCGCAAAATCCTCGCGGTGGATTCGCCCGCCGCGATCCTTTCCGAGCGTGGCAAAAAAGTCCGTCGGAAACTTTGGCTTCACATCCCGTGGTTTACTTTCCGGTACGAACGCACCGCGAAACGCCAGAGGGAAGCGACGCCGCGCGAACGAATCCTCGACATTACCGCCCGGACCGATGAACACGTAACCACCCTTCTCGCGCAACACACGGAGGTCGTTCGCCTGGCTACTTTGCTCAGCGGATTGGGCAAGTGCGCCACGGCCGGCGAAACTGAAGGCCGCGAGTGTGGCAGCGTAGGCCCATCGTGTGAATGACATGTTGCTCCTCGAAGTGTTCTAAAATTGATGCGTTTCAGTGGACAGCTGTCAACAGCAGTTCGCTGCCAGGTAGAGCCCACCTTGCGGCGTGCGCAGGTACGTCGTGTCAGAGGCCCATCGTTGATTCGGAGCATCAGCGCAAAATTCTCGAGCGAGAAGATTCGGCGCTGTCGGCAACGCATGTTTATGGATCCTTCGTTCCAGCACCCCTGCTCCCTCTGTTCTTCATTACGTCGATCAGTTCCAGGACACGGAGCGGTGCGCGCGCCTCGTAGCTCTTTCTTCTCGCATCCCCCGTCGGAAGGGTCATTGGATCGATAACGCCGTCCTTCTTGTTGAAGACGAGAGGCCCCCCAGCCGGACCTCCTTTTCCAACAACAAGCACGATTGGGTCATGCTTCTTTACCTCCGCGAGGCATTCGGATGCTGCCTTATGAAATCCGTCGATTCCTCCCGGGCCCGTGACATTCCAGTTTACAAAACGGATCCATCCGGCACCCTGGCGCCCCACTTGGTCTGCGGCGAGCACATTGGCCCGGAACTCCCTCGGTTTCCCATCTGTGGATCGAACACTGAGCGTGTCATTGAAGGAGTACTTCGTCGAAAGCTCTCCTCCCACGACACCACTGCCACGAGTGTAAAGGGGGATCGATTGCCATTTCCCATCGGGAAGAACACGGGCCTCCACTTCCCAGGCGTAAACCGGGCAGTGGACGGTTGCCGCAGCGCCGATGCTCTTCGCCCACGCTGCCACACCCATTCCGGCTGTGATCGAGACGGTCTCCTGAGTGACGCTCTGATATTGAGCGGAGGCAGCGCATGCTACCTTCGCTCCTCCCGGGACCGCACCCTTTACGTTCGTGCCGAGGGCAACGTCGGCCGTGGCGTTGCTCGTCGGGCCGCTAACCTCTGGGGCGCCAAAGGCAACGCCGCCGCTTGGCGCTTCGAGCGAAAAATGCGCCGTCGCGCTCTCGTAAGGTCCACCGGGCGCGCCATCCAGTGCGACGACAGTAATTCGCGTATGACGATCCGCTTGAGTGAACTTAACAGTGGCTTGGTCGCCGGTGAACGGAAGCTTCGTTCCAGAATGTCGATCGCCGAACCACCATTCGTACGACGGTTTGCCAAGGAGCCCGCTAGATTTCGCTTTTAACGAAGCCGTGAACTCGAGGCGCTTTCCGAGCTCTGCGACATCGAGCCTCTTCGGGCACGTGGGAGCATCAGTGTACGGCGGCACAAGCGACGACGAAAGCGATACAACGTCGACCTTGGCCGA
>JAHFDX010000629.1 GCA_023248785.1 Myxococcales bacterium | reverse complement strand
GCTCGATGTTTTCGAATCCACTGAACAGGTTCGCATCATTGTCGTGGGTCGCGCTCGGGCACCATGTCTCCACTTCAATACAGCCCGCAGAAGGTTTCTCCCCCGGTCGGGCACGTACGACGATGCGGCCGTTGGGGGCGAGCTTCCGTGAGACGAGCATGAGCGCAACGAGCGATTGCACCATGCGCTTGCCGTCGACGAGAAACAGTGGCGTGCTTGCTTCGACGCGTCCAAAAAGTTCCACCTTTACGTCGGTGTCCCCGAGGAGGTCGCGCGCTTGCAAAACGGCTGGGTCGATGATGTCGTGCGCATCCATCGGCTCGGGCAAAATAGTGAGCTCCCCTGCCTCCGCGCGCGCGGTGTCGAGAATGGTCTCGATGAGGTAGAGGAGTTCGCGACCACGATGTTCGATAATCGCGATGCTCTCTTTTTGCCCAGCGTGGAGTTTCGCTTGGGATGCAAGGTGAGCAAAACCAAGGATCGAATTAAGTGGCGCCCGAAGGTCGTGACTCATCGAAGCCAAAAAGAGTGCGCGTGTGCGCTCCGCGACGCTGCGCGCGATGATTGCGCGTTCTTGCGCCGACCCAAATTCGTGAAACAAGCTTGCGAGCTCATCGACCGACGAGAGGAGGTTTGAAATCGTACGAAATCGGGCTGGGTGACCTACGCGGGTGCCTCGCACCACGTCGTCCGCTCCGAGGCGCTGAATGCGCTGCATCGCCAGGGCCACGTCGCCGAAGTACGCACTTCCAATGCGAAATCCGAGCAGACCGGCGAGTACGGCTGCTCCAAGAATTCCGGCGAGGTAGCCAAGCAGGCCGCGCCCAGGCGTTCCAGCTTCGAGAAAAAAAGTAACTGTGGAAGAGCCATTTGGGATGTCGAGGCGCACCTTTCCCGCGGCGCTGCGCTCGCGCCCATAGGTGCCTGCACCTTCGATGAAGGTAGGTACGTAGCCAAGTTCGGCAGCAGCCTGGGCGGCTTCTTCGAGGCCGATTTTGGATTGCTCAATCGGCACGAGGATTCCCCGAGCGAGGTGTGTCGCATCCAATTCTCGGGCTTGCACGTCGGATGCGCGTTGGTGCGCATGAACCAGAAGGCCAGCGCCGGTAGCGATGAGCCCAACGGAGGTTAGGCCCGCCAAGACCAGACGATTTCGAACCTTTCGCGCGTCGCCGTCGGGGTACTTGATGAGCCCGCCTAAGATGGCCTCGTGACATACGTCGAGGGGCGCGCGCTCGATGACGCGTCCCACAATACTTCGAAGGGCAACCACGGTGGGCAATGTGGCTGCGTATGCAATCGTAACATATAATATTACGATTTCAACTTGCGTCACGGTGTCGATTGAACGGGGCGTCACGCCCGGCAAGCAGGCGATGACACCAATCAGGACGATGACGGCAAGATTGATGGCACCGAGGCGACTCGGCAACCGATACAGGCGGGTCACATCGGTTGCGGTTACGTGCGGATCGAAATCGGCGAGTCCTCGCAGGGCATGTCGAAGCGGCCAGGTAAGTACCAACGTTGTAAGCACAAGGCTGCATGCCCAAATGGCAATCGAGCGCTGCGCGAATGGAACCATCGCCTCGACCACTCCGTGATCCAGCAAGAGGAGTGGACGGGCAAGCACGAGCAACATGAACCCAACGGAGGCGCCCGAGCCGAGCACCAAGGTCAGCGCGAAAAAGGGTAACCAGCGCACGCTCCAGGGTTTCATCGCACCCCAAGGGGAAGCCGAATGCGGAAGGTTGAGCCTACCCCGAGCTCACTCGCCACCTCGATGGACCCGTTGTGCATCGCAACGAGCCTTCGCGCGATCGCCAGACCGAGCCCGGTTCCACGGCGGCGGAGGCGCTCGGCGCGTGTTTGACGAAACTCTTCAAAGATGACCGCGCGTTCCTGCGCGCCGATTCCCGGTCCGGTGTCCGTGACCTCAACGATGAGCTCGTCTTGGTTGTGGCTCACCGTGACGACAATGAACCCCTGTTCGGTAAACTTGACGGCGTTGTTCACGAGGTTTGTAACCACCTGGCGAACGCGCGTTCCGTCGACCTTTGCGACGAGCATCGTGTCGCCGCGTTGGATAACCTCGATGGGCCTCGAAGCGACGAGGATGGTTGCCTCACGCACCACGACAGCTACAAGGGCGACGATATCGACCCGCTTCCGATCGAGCTGAAACTGGCCACTTTCCAACGCCGACAGCTCGAGAATGTCGGCAATGAGGCGACTCAGGTGCTTTCCGGAGGCACGAATTTGTTCAATGTTCTCATGCATGTCTGGAGTCAACGGCCCATCGACTTCGCTGAGAAGCACATCGGCGAATCCAAGGATCGCGTTGAGTGGTGTGCGCAGTTCATGACTGACGGCCGCCAAAAATCCCGCGCGTTGCTGATCGGCGTGCCGCACACGCTCGAGGTCTTTCACATACGCGCGCTGAGAGGCCGCGAAACGACCGACGAGCTCGTTGAACGCCATCGTGAGCTGCCCCATCTCGTCAATCGAACGAATTGGAATAGGTTCCCCCGTGGGCTCGCTTCGTATGATGGCCATGGCGCCGATCCGTCGAGTCACGAAGTCGACATCGCGCGTAAGACCTCGCACCACGGCAACGGAGGTGGCTACCGTTGCGACCAGCAAGAGCGTGGTCAGCGCAATGAGTGCATTAAACAGGGCGTGGCCAGATTCGGGAGTTTCAGGCGCGCGAACAAACGCGATGAGAAACTGTTCGGCCGGAGGTGTACCCAGCGGCATCGTGACGTAACGCACTCTACCGAGCGCGGTCTCCCAATCGCCGTGATCTGTTCGAAGCAGAGCGCGAAGTTGCTCTTCGGATGGAGCGCGCAGGACCGCATCGTGAACTATGTGTCCTTCGCGATCGACGACGAGA
>JAHFDX010000058.1 GCA_023248785.1 Myxococcales bacterium | reverse complement strand
GATCGTCCGGACAGCGACAGGGCGGAAATCCCCGACATCTACACGCTTTACAAGTACCAACGCTCGAACCAGTCGACGGCATTCAACCAGAAGCCGGTCGTGCGTGCGGGCGAACGGGTCAAGGCTGCTGACGTTCTTGCCGACGGTCCGAGCTGCGACATGGGTGAGCTCGCCATGGGCCAGAACGTGCTTGTGGCGTTCATGCCGTGGCAAGGGTTTAACTTTGAAGATTCGATCCTCATCTCTGAACGAATCGCGAAGGAAGACGTATTCACATCGATTCACATCGAGGAGTTCGAGTGCGTCGCCCGAGACACAAAGCTCGGCAAAGAAGAGATCACGCGTGACATCCCAAATGTCGGTGAAGAGGGTCTGAAAGACCTCGACGAATCCGGCATCGTACGCATCGGCGCGGAAGTGAATCCTGGCGACATCCTTGTCGGCAAGATCACGCCTAAGGGTGAGACGCAACTCTCCCCCGAAGAGAAGCTTCTTCGAGCAATCTTCGGCGAAAAAGCGGGCGATGTTCGCGATACTTCGCTTCGCGTTCCCCCGGGGGTTGGCGGCATCGTCATCAACGCGCGCGTGTTCTCACGCAAGGGTACCGAGAAGGACGAGCGATCGAAGGACATCGAAGACCAAGAGCGCATTCGCCTCGAGCGCATTCGCGACGAAGAAATTAAGATCCTTCGCGATTCATTCTTCCGCCAGATCAAAAAGCAAGTGCTCGGCGAAACGGCAACCGGCAAGCTGGTGGATGACAAGGGCAAGGTGCTTCTGCAGAAGGGCATTCCACTGGACGAGGAAGCCCTCGAAAACGTTCCGCGCAAGTACTGGGGCGAGCTCCCGGTTGCGGGTGCGGAGGCGATCGCGTCCAAGCTGAAGGAACTCGAAGAGATCGTTCAGCTGCGCGAAGAGCACTTCCGCGACAAAATCGATCGCCTTTCGAAGGGCGACGAACTGCCACCGGGCGTTATCAAGATGGTGAAGGTCTACATCGCCATCAAGCGCAAGCTTCAGGTTGGCGACAAGATGGCAGGGCGCCACGGAAATAAGGGTGTCGTCTCGCGCATCCTTCCTGAAGAAGACATGCCGTATTTGCAAGACGGCCGTCCGGTTGACATCGTGCTCAACCCGCTCGGCGTTCCGTCGCGTATGAACGTCGGTCAGATTCTGGAAACGCATCTTGGGTGGGGAGCCCAGGCTCTCGGCTGGCAAATCCAGTACATGCTGGATCACAAGTTCAGCACGCAGGCACTGCGAGATCACATCGTCAAGATCTACGACGGTGACGAAGATCTTCGTGCCGTCATTGCGAAGTTGTCAGACGAGGATGTGAAGCATCTCTCGAATAAGCTTCGCACTGGCATCCACTACGCGAGCCCCGTCTTCGACGGAGCCCGCGAGGAGGCGATTAAGGAAGCACTCACGCTCGCGGGTCTCCCAACCAGCGGACAGACGGTGCTCTTCGACGGCCGCACGGGTGAGGCGTTCGACCAAGAAGTAACCGTCGGCATTATGTATATGCTGAAGCTTCACCACCTGGTCGACGACAAGATCCACGCGCGCTCGATCGGACCGTACTCGCTCGTCACCCAGCAGCCGCTCGGTGGAAAGGCGCAGTTCGGTGGTCAGCGTCTCGGTGAAATGGAAGTCTGGGCGATGGAAGCGTACGGAACGGCGTTTGCGCTTCAAGAGTTTTTGACCGTCAAGAGCGACGACGTCATGGGTCGTACGCGCATGTACGAATCGATCGTGAAGGGCGACTTCAAGCTCGAGCCAGGACTTCCGGAGAGCTTCAACGTTCTCATCAAGGAACTTCAGGCGCTCTGCTTGAACATCGAGCTCGTCGAAGCGCCGGGGATTCGAAGCGTCGATCACGCGGCAGAGGAGTAATGCAACTGGGCTCCCTTGAGCTTTCGCCTCATGCGATCGCTCGGGCGCCCTCGCTACTGGGCTTTAGGAAGAGTGAACCCGACCAAGAGGTAATTCGGCGATGAAGAACATTTTCAGCTTCGAAGAGAAGCCCAAGGCTCCGCTGTCGTTTAGCGCGATCCGTATTTCGCTCGCCTCACCCGAGAAGATTCGCGATTGGTCGCACGGCGAAGTCAAGAAGCCGGAGACGATCAACTACCGCACGTTCAAGCCCGAACGAGACGGCTTGTTCTGCGCAAAGATCTTTGGCCCGGTCAAAGACTATGAATGCAACTGTGGCAAGTACAAGCGCATGAAGCACCGAGGCATCGTGTGCGAAAAGTGTGGCGTCGAAGTCATCCAGAGCAAAGTGCGAAGGGAGCGGTTGGGTCACATCAGCCTCGCAACGCCCGTCGCCCACATCTGGTTTTTGAAGAGTCTGCCTAGCCGCATCGGCAACATGCTCGACATCTCGCTGAAGGACCTTGAGAAAGTTTTGTACTGCGAAAGTTACATTGTCATCGACCCGAAGGAGACCGGCCTGAACAAGGCGGAGCTCTTGAGTGAAGATCGGTACAAGGAGCTCGTCGACGAGTACGGCGAGGACAAGTTCTCCGCCGGGATGGGTGGCGAAGCTGTCCTCGAGATGTTGGGGCAACTCAACGTGCACGCGCTTTCCGAACAACTCCGGCAGGAGATGCGTGTCGTCACGAGCGAAGCCAAACGCAAGAAGATCATCAAGCGCTTGAAGGTCGTCGAGGCGTTCCGCGAGTCCGGTAATCGTCCTGAGTGGATGATGCTTACGGTGATCCCGGTTCTTCCGCCGGATCTTCGTCCGCTCGTGCCGCTCGACGGGGGTCGTTTTGCGACCAGCGACTTGAACGACCTCTATCGTCGTGTCATCAACCGCAACAACCGACTGAAGCGTTTGCTTGAACTCAATGCGCCCGAGATCATCATTCGCAACGAGCGTCGCATGCTCCAGGAAGCGGTCGACGCGCTCTTTGACAATGGTCGCCGCGGCAAGACGATCACAGGCGCCAACAAGAGGCCGCTCAAGTCGCTGAGCGATATGCTGAAGGGCAAACAAGGCCGTTTTCGCCAGAATTTGCTCGGAAAACGCGTCGACTATTCGGGCCGTTCGGTCATTGTGGTCGGTCCCACGCTCAAGTTGCACCAGTGTGGTTTGCCGAAGGCGATGGCCATCGAGCTCTTCAAGCCGTTCATCTACAACAAGCTCGAAGAGCGTGGCTACGTCAACACCATCAAGATGGCGAAGAAGATGGTCGAGAAAGAGCGTCCCGAGGTTTGGGACATCCTCGACGAGGTCATCGGGGAGCATCCCGTTCTTTTGAACCGCGCGCCGACGCTTCACCGTCTCGGCATCCAGGCGTTCGAGCCCGTTCTCATTGAAGGCAAAGCCATTCAGCTTCACCCGCTCGTCTGCGCGGCGTTCAACGCCGACTTCGACGGCGACCAGATGGCTGTGCACGTGCCGCTCTCGACCGAAGCGCAAATGGAAGCGCGTGTGCTCATGATGAGCACGAACAACATTTTGTCGCCCGCGAACGGTCGCCCGATCATCAACCCGACGCAGGACATCGTGCTCGGCCTCTACTACATGACGCGCGAGCGTAAGTTCTCCAAGGGCTGCTACCGGGAAGACTCACTTACGGTCGACAAGAAGGGGCAACCGTCTGGTTACTTGCGCGGCGTGTTCTCCTCGGTTGACGAAGTGCGCATGGCGTACGACCACGGCGAAGTCACGCTTCACACTGCGGTTCGCGTTCGCATTCAAGGCGAAGACGGCAAACCGCATATGGTGAACACCACCGTGGGTCGCTGCCTTGTGTCGGAAGTTCTTCCCGAGGAGCTACCATTCGAAATCTCGAACAAGACGCTCGACAAGAAGGCACTCTCGTCGCTCATCGATGCCTGCTACCGCAAGCATCGAAACAAGGCGACGGTTCTCCTCGCCGACCGATTGCGTCAGCTCGGCTTCGACTACGCCACCAAGGCCGGCGTTTCGATCTGCATGGATCACATGGTGATCCCTGACGCGAAACACGCACTCCTCAACGAGGCGCAGGAAGAAGTTCAACGCGTTGTCGATCAGTATCAAGAAGGTTTGATCACCGACGGCGAGCGCTACAACAAGATCGTCGACATCTGGGCCGGCGTTGCCGACAAGGTCACGCAGGAAATGATGCTTGTTATCGGCAAGGAGCGCATTGTCGACCACGAAACCGGGAAGGAAATGCTCGAGCCGAGCTTCAACCCGATTTACATCATGGCCGACTCCGGCGCGCGTGGGTCCACCCAACAGATTCGTCAGCTGGCCGCTATGCGCGGTCTTATGGCGAAGCCGTCGGGTGAAATCATCGAAACACCCATTACGGCGAACTTCCGAGAGGGTCTCAGCGTGCTCCAGTACTTCATCTCGACGCACGGCGCGCGCAAGGGCTTGGCCGACACCGCGCTCAAGACCGCAAACTCCGGGTACCTCACGCGTCGTCTTGTTGACGTGGCGCAAGACTGCGTCATCACCGAGTTCGATTGCGGCACGCTCGACGGCATTCGCGTCACGAAGCTCGAAGATGCGGGCGAAGTGATCCAACCGCTCGGCGATCGCATTCTCGGCCGCGTCGTTCTCGACGACGTCGTCGATCCACTCACGGGCGAAGTGCTTGTGGCAGCGAACACAGAACTCGACGAAGGTCTCGTTCACCTCATTGAGGAAGCGGGCATCGAAGAGGTTGTCATTCGTTCGGTGCTCAGCTGCCAAACGCGGCGTGGGGTTTGTGCAAAGTGCTACGGTCGCGATCTCGCGCGTGGCTACAAGGTCAACATTGGCGAAGCGATTGGTATCATCGCAAGCCAGTCGATCGGCGAGCCCGGCACTCAGCTCACGATGCGAACGTTCCACATCGGTGGAGCGGCCGCCCGTGGCAAGATCGAGCAAAGCAGCCTCGAAGCGCGCAACGAAGGCATCATCCGCGTGCGCAACGCGAACCTAGCCAAGAAGGGCGACGGCACGGTCAGCGTCATGAATCGCCATGGCGAGATCGTGATCGTGGACGAAACTGGCCGCGAACGTGAGCATCATCGGCTCGTGTACGGTGCGCAGCTGCGGGTTGCGGAAGGTGAGCGCGTTAAGGCGGGTCAACTCCTTGCTGAGTGGGACGCATTCGCCATGCCAATCCTTAGCGAAGTCGCCGGCCTTGTGCAGTTTGGTGACATCGTCGAAGGCGTCACGATGACGGAGAAGCTCGACGAAGTGACGGGTCTCTCACGCAAAGTCATCATCGAATCGCGCGCGGCAGATTTGCGGCCGCGCATCAGCATCCTCGACCCCAAGACGCACGAACCACTCAAATTGCCAAATTCGACACTTGAGGCTCGGTATCTGTTGCCGGTCGGCGCGAACATCATCGTCCAAGACGGCGACGTCCTTTCGGCAGGCGACATCCTAACGAAAATCCCCCGCGAAACGACGAAGACACAGGACATCACCGGGGGTCTTCCCCGCGTCGCCGAGCTCTTCGAGGCGCGCAAGCCAAAGGATCACGCGATCATCACCGAAGTCGACGGCGAGGTGTCGTTCGGCAAGGACACGAAGGGCAAGCGCAAGGTCGTCATCACGCCGTTCAGTCCCGATGGTGAACTGCTCCCCGATCAGGCCCGCGAGTATTTGATCGCAAAGGGCAAGCACATCCAAGTGCAACCAGGAGACCGTGTTCGCGCGGGCGAACCGCTTATGGACGGTCCAGCAAACCCGCACGACATCCTTCGCGTGAAGGGCGAAAAGGAACTTGCGGCGTATCTCGTCAACGAGATTCAACAGGTCTACCGTCTGCAGGGCGTTGCGATCAACGACAAGCACATCGAAGTCATTGTTCGTCAGATGCTTCGTCGCGTGCGTGTGAAGGAAGTGGGCGACACAAGCTTCTTGGTCGACGAGCAAGTCGAAAAGCACTTGTTCGAGGCGGAGAATGCCCGCGTGATGGAGAAGGGGAGCAAGCCCGCGGTGGCCGAATCGCTACTTCTCGGTATCACCAAGGCGTCGCTCTCGACCGAGTCGTTCATCTCGGCGTCGTCGTTCCAAGAGACGACCAAGGTGCTCACCGAGGCGGCCGTTGCAGGGAAGACTGACTTCCTGCGTGGACTCAAGGAGAACATCGTCATGGGCCGGCTCATCCCAGCGGGCACTGGACTGCCGCCGTACCGTCAGCTCCGTCTCGTCGTCGAAGGCGAAGAGGCAGAGCCTCGTATGCCGTCGGCACGTCCGGCGGAGGTGTTTTCCGCGGTCAACGAAGAATAAGTAACTATTCGAGACACAAATGCGGTGGGCCGAGAGGTTCGCCGCATTTTTTTCGAGTGAACGCTACTTGGCCTCTAGATCCACGAATGGAAGCGCGTCGTCCATTTCGCCCGGGTCATCGCCACGCTCGGTTGTGTCGCCTACGCCGAGTTTCACGGAAGAAAGTGTGTCGCCCATCGATAGTGCAGAGTCGCCACGGCGGTTCGTATCGCCAAGTCCGAGCTGTCCATATTTGTTGTAACCCCAACACTTGACTGTCCCGTCCTCAAGGATCGCGCACGTTCGCGACTCGCCAGCGGCGACGAATAGTGCAAGGCGTGGCACCTTTTCGGTGCCGCCGTCGGAGGCGCTGTCGGTTGTGGACGAATCGCCTCGCGTAACGTCGGTCCGTCTGGCGTCAGGCAGTCCACCGTCCCGAGCGTTCGCTGCACCGTCTTGCACACTGCACCAAGGGCATGCGCCTTCTGCGTCAGCGGATGAGCACGCCGCCGGAGGAGCCGCTAAGAGCGCCCCATGACGACGAAGCTCGCTGGATTCAACGAATTGTCCCGCGTTTACGGACACGCGTATTTGTAACTGCAGCGTAAACGAGGTCGATGGGCAATCCGATTTTCCTTCGATAAAACGCGAATTCTACGTTGTCGCGCCACAGTCTCAGCGTTTGCATCGTTTCACCCATGCGCGATTATTAGAACATGCTTGAAATAGACCACCAAATTGCCCGATTTTTATGGCGCGCTTCGCATTAACCACCGCCTTGCATCTTGAGTCGGGGGGGCATGAGGCCGTTTGCTGTGCAGACGAGAGGGAGGGGCGGCGAGTGACGACGACGATGCGTGGCTTTGTCAGTTTTGGGCTCATGGGCACTGTGCTTCTTGCCTGCGGTATCGGCGAGATCGGCGCCGGCTCGGGAAGTCCGGCGGTCAATAGCGGAACGAATCCTTCGGGTTCTTCAGGCAGTTCCGGTAGCGGAGCCGGTAGTGAGGTCAAGACGACGGGCTCGGGCGGTGGCGCCGGGAACGATGTCGCGCCGAGTTCGGAGGCCATGGTTCACCTCGTGCCGGCGAGTGGCGTCAGTGGTTCCCAACACGTCAATGTGGCTGTGCCCTTTGGTCGTGGATGGCTCACAGACGCGACGCATGTGCGCGTGTCGCAGGCGGGCAAGGTTCTCCCTATCGCACGACGCGTGCTTGCGAAGCACTCCGACGGGTCGGTTCGCAGCGTTCAACTTCAATTCGATCTGCAGGTTACAGGTGAGAGCGACGTTGCCGTCCAAGTCACTGCGGATGTGAATGATGCGTCGCTCACGATGACATCGGTACAACAGCTCCTTGCCGTGAGCGGGCAAACAGAATCGCCAAAGGTTTGGACGCGACTTCCCTCTGAGTGGCTTGCTGCTAGTGGCGTTGGCGGGCCGCTGCTTGCCAAGAGCGCGACGCCCTCGCAGTATGTGGCGTGGGACGAACTGTGTGATTACGACAAGATCAGTTACGATTCATTTGTAAGTCAGTCGAAGGATTCGGCGGTGTGGCTGTACGATCGCCCAACAACGCTTTATCGCGGTTACTTCCGCCACGGCGATCAGACGACACTTGCAGATGCGTACAAGGAAGTCTCGATGTATCGAGCCGGACTCCATGGAACCGGCACGAGCACGACCATCGGCCTCACCGACAAGGCCGACGACCTCAAGTACTACTACTCGCAAGGCTTCGCGCTTCACTACCTGCTCACGGGCGATGATCGCTACCGTGAAGCCGCTGAGAACATTGCCGAGCGCGCGACCACGCTCTACACGCGCACGGTATACAACGGCTCCGGGTTTTGGACAGAGCGCAACTCGGCCTTTGCCCTTCTCGCGTACGTCTGGGCCAGCATCGTGAGCGACGACAAAGCCGATCGCTACGCTACTCTGGCCGATGCTGTTGTGAGCGGGCTCGCCGAAACGCAAAACAAGACGATTTCGGGTTACACCGATACGCAAGCGCGTTGCTACTCGCACTCCGCCGATTCGCACGGCGAGGATTATGGTTACGATGGCTGCAGCCCATGGATGAGCGCGATCGTGGCCGATGGGCTTGAGACGTACATGCACGAACGCCCGACAGCACAAGCCGACGTTGCGAAGACCACGTTGATCAAACTCGGCCGCTTCTTTGCAAAGTACCGCGATGCCGACGGCAAGCCCTACTACTGGGTTGCGTCGAACGGTAGCAAAGGCGAAGTCGATCCGGACGACGAACACTGGGGCGAAGGAGCGTACCTGGTCTCGCTCGCGTACTATTATTCAGGCAAGACCGACACGTCGCTCGCAAAGGCGCTTGGTGAGCTCACGACGGGTCTTCAGAAAAATGGCTCGGCTCCCCACATCCGAAGTTTCAACTGGCAGTGCCGCAGTGCGGTTGCGACCTCGTACTTTGCGCGTTGAGTGGTATTTGTTGGCGTGCTGCGGCGGTTTTTTGGCCTGCAGTGAGTCGGTTTACGTGCCGGAAGGTGTCGGTGACGCAGGGGCTGACTTGCTCGAGAGCGGGGTCGCAGTTGACCACCCCCCAACCTTCGCTGCTGACCGCGCCGTGCTTCGCGGCAGTACATTTTTCGGACAACCCGAGCGCTTCAATCGCTACTACACGGACGCGACCTACGTAGCGCGTCGAGTTCGGTACGTGAGCATGAGCGGATCAGGCGATGGGACTTCGCGCGACTCGCCCATTTTTGCCCAGCAGGCTCTCTTGGATGCAGAACCGGGCGACATGCTTGTGTTTCTCCGATCCCAAAAACCGTACGAGGGTTGTTACACACTCACGCACGGCGGAACGTACGACGCGCCGCTTGTCCTTTATGCCGAACGAAACGCGGATGGTTCGCGTGGCGTCGAGATCAAGTGTTCCGGAACGGAGAACAAGAATGAGTCTTGTCTGAACCTCATGAGTCCGGACTACGTGGCAGTGGATGGATTTGTTCTCGCAGGCGGCAGTTATGGTGTGCGCGGCGAGGGCAAGGGATACGCCGCTTCAAGCCACATGCGCGGCCTTGCCGTGCTCAACGTTGACGGCAAAAATTCCTATCGCGATCCCATCTTTGCGGCGCAGACCGACTGGACTGTTGTTCAAAACAACGTTGCACACGGCGCGGGTAAGCGCGATGGCCACGGTATCTACCTGTCCAATGGCGGGGACTTTAACCTTGTTCGGTACAACGAGACGTTTGGCAATGCAGCGGCGACGTTTCAGGTCAATGCCGATCCTTCTTATGTCTGTTCTCCCGGCGACATCTCGTTCACAGATCCCGAGTGTGACGGTTCTGCGCTCGAAGGGAAGGGGCGAGGAGTCAGCGAGTACGTGCTGGTGGAAAACAACTTCTTCCACAATGACGACCAAGGCCCGAACTTCACGAGTGTGCGCAACTCCATCGTGCGCAACAACATCAGCGCGTTTCACACTCATCACAATGTGAGCTTCTGGCAAGAGACCGAAAATCCGAAGCTTGGGACGCACTCGAACGTGATCGCGCACAATCTTTTTGTCAACGCGGCGGACTTGCATGTTGTGCAGTTCATTGCGTCATCGACCAACAACCGCGTGGCAAACAACATGTTCGTGTCACTCACACCTGATGGACATGCGTCAACAGGTGGCGTCGTGATGGCGGTTGACGCAAGCGTGAACGGAAATCGATACGAGAACAATTTTTACATCGGTGGGAAAGTGAATGGCCGAGTGCTGAGCGAGGGTGAACGCGCGGAGGTCGTGTTCGACGCCACATGGTTTCACGGGTGGGCAACAGACGGTGCGTCGGGGGTGAACGGCTTTGTGCCGAAGACTTCGTCGCCGTTTGCAAAGTTCGGGAAACTGCTTGCCGATGCCGAGCGAGACTACTTTGGAAGCCCACGTGCGGAGCCGGTCGATCTTGGACCGTTGATTGCGCGGTGAGTGATCACGTGTCGATCGAAATAGGACTCACGGATCGCAAATGGGGGCTGTTGCCGTAAGGATGTCGGTAACGTCATTCGGAAAATCGGCCACGGGAACATAGGATCGGCTGTTCGGATCCACCTCAACGATGGTGTGTCCCATAAGAAATGGGGTTCGTCCCCACACTGCCAACGCGCCGTTGGTATCATTCAACGACGTGGGAATTTCCTGCTGAATCTCCCCGTGCCTGATATCGAGTTCCTTAAGGCCTTCGGGGTATCGGGCCCAATAGCGGCCGACCGTCGAGCCCGCGACCGACCACGGTGCTTCCCAACTGTAGAGTTCGCGCGAGCTGTCGAATGCAGCGCTCGCTGGATCCACCGTTCCAAATTCGACGCGAGCGCTCGAACCCCTTGGAAAGTGAAACGCGTAAAGAGTCTTGTCGTCCTTTGCGCGCAAGTATGCGAGCTTCTCAAGTTCCGTCGCCGCGATCTTGATCGGGTGGGTGCACGATCCTGTCGTGAGGTCGAGCGTGTCTAGGTACTCGGTCGCGTCGCTTGAATAGTAGAGGACGTATGCCGATGTTTTCGATATTGCGGCCGCCGCAAAGATCTCGGGCGAGCACGAGATGGCTGCCCCTTTGATCAGCTGCTTCGACTTCGGGTCGAAAGTCCACACGGCACTCGTCCCTGACACTGAACGTGCGAGGGTAAACACTGGTGTCTCGTTACACTGAGGCCACACGATGGGCGTGGGTTCGCTCGGTGTGGCGTCCGATCGCGCAGCATCGAAGGGCGATGGGTCGGGCACTGAAGCGCTTGCGTCGAGGGTTGAATCGATTCGACGCCCTCCGCACGAAAATACGGCAATAGCGACGGCGAGCAGTCTGCAGGTACGGTTCAAATTCGTTCTCGGTGCACCCCAATTCAGATTTCCTAAAATACACGAGGCGTTGGAATGTGCTACCACGCGTCGCATGTCCGACTTGTTTGGTGAGCGACTTCTTATCTTTTCGGTATCTTATCTCGTTGCTTCGGTCTCTTCCTGTCAAGGCGCAGACAAGAACTCGCCGCCACCGTCGTCGCCCACCAATTCGCTAGATACCGGTCCGCCGACCGATGCTGGACAAATCTCTTCGGACGCAGGCCGCGTGGCCGACGATCTTTCCGACGCGCTTGAACCAATCCGTGCGAAACACAGCATCCCTTCGTTGGCCGCTGCCGCCTGGATTGGCGATGAACTT
>JAHFDX010000628.1 GCA_023248785.1 Myxococcales bacterium | reverse complement strand
AAAACCAGTTTACCGACCACGAAGTGCACGATGTGGGGAGCGCAACGGCTGTCGACCAGAAGACCTCGTTCATCACGCCGTCGCTCGTGCGTGTGGCAGAGACCGCCCCATACTTTCACGATGGGCGATACGCGACGCTCGGGGAGCTCTTGAGGAAGAGCGATGGCAAGATGGGAAGCACGGGGAACTTGTCTCCTTTGGACCTGAAGGCGCTCGAGGCGTATCTGCGGACGCTGTAGATTCAAGGAAAATTCGCAAGGTAATGATGCGCGGATACCACACGAAAATGCGCGTCTGTGCGATCGATGTTTGGCAACTCAACCAACTGAATCGCGGGAATCATGTGCAACTCGCGTGCAAGGCGCAGAAGGGGCTTTGACGGTGACGTGTCGCTTTTTTTGCATTCAAGAATTGCGATGGGTTTGCGTTTTTCTGTGATCACAAAATCAACTTCGTTGCTGTCGCGATCGCGAAAATAACAAAGATCAAATTCACCAAATCCGACATCCGTCCAACCATGGATGGCTTTTAGCAAATGGCTTGCAACCATATTTTCGAAGCGTGCGCTGGGTGATTCGATGACTGACCAATCCCATAGATAGAGCTTCTTCTCCTTCCGTACGCTTCGGCCTATCCGCGCTGAATAGGGTGAGATTCGAAAGCAATAGTAAAGGCGTTCTAGCGTTTCGATCCACGAACTCACCGTGTCGTGAGCGACGCTTAATTCTTCACGCAAGCTATTGATCGAGAGCGGCGATCCGACGCGTGCAGGTAGCAACATTGCAAGATGTTCAACCAGCGACAGCTCGCGAATCTGGGACAATTCGCGCAAATCATCGCGAACGAGAAGGCTTCTTCGGCGTAGCGACCAGCGCTGATGTTGTTTGGTGTCGTTCTTGGTATAGGGTTCGGGGAATCCACTGCGATTTGCCAGCCGTTGCCAGAGCTTCTCGGTTTTTTTTCCTCCGGCGTAGTCTCCGGGCGTTAACCAATTTGCCGGCGGCGGCAAAAGTTTGCCGTGTAGTAGCTCACCGACGGAAAATGGGTGCAAACACAAATACTCGTGACGACCGAGCAAGCTGTCACCACCACGCTGAAAAACGTCAAGCCGAGCGCTGCCGGTAACAACCATCTTCATCGTGTGGCGGCGCTGATCAACGACGCCCTTGAGTAGAGTTTTCCACCGTGCAAATTTGTGTATTTCATCGAGAACAACGGCATCGTACCGAACGGGATCGATGAATTCTCGACGCAGGATCACATCGCGATCTTCAGGCACATCGTAATTCAGGTAGATCCCTCGGCGACCCTTCAACCAATGCTCCGCGATCGTGGTCTTGCCGACTTGCCGGGGACCGGTAAGAAGAACCAATTTGGTTTCGGCCAGGTCAGTCAGCGTTTCGTCGAGGTAGCGCACGTCTTTGATGCTCGCGTAAAATCGATTTCCACGCTACTGGAAACCTGCCGCGGCAAGTTTCTAGTAGCGTGGAAACATGGAAATAGGCAGCAAGACAGAGTGGCAGCAAGTGTGCCAGCGTGTGTTTACAATTGGATAATTCTGCGCAAGAGTCCAAGGCCGAACATGAAAACGTGGACTGTCACCGTCGACGACCGCGAACACCGTGTCGATTACTCGGAATCGTTAATGGGAGCGGGTGCAAAAATAGTAGTCGATGGCCTCAATGTCGACTCGAAGCTCGAGCGAAAGCTCTTCGCCCAAACGTGGCGTCACATCTTTTCCGTAAACGGCCATCCATTCGTTGTTCGTGTTGCAAATGAGGTGCATGGGCCGGTCTATTCGTTCGGGCCCCTTGGCGAAGACTCTCCGCCGACAAATGCGATCCCGGCGTGGTCGATCTTTTTTGCCGCCGTGGCGAGCGCGCCGGCGATGCTCATCACACTCAGCAACCGCGGCCATGTGAGCATACTGCCTCCTATCATTCGTTATGTGCTCGAAGGTGCTCTGCTTATGGGTATCCCGTCAGCATTCATTCACATCGCTCGCCAGCCGGGCGTATCTGTCCGAAAGCGCATTTTGCGCTGTGCGGCCGTCGCACTCGGCCTTTGGATCGTGGCTGGGTTGTTAAGCCTCTTGTGATCAGCGCTTCGTATTCAACGCGCTCGCTTGCGCCGCTTCAGAGCAGACTGAAGCTCAGCTACGTCCACCAGATCTTGCGGCCGACCTGAGGCGACTTTTGAGAGGATGAGATCCTCCGCGGACAGGAAATTTGCATCAATGCCCGCCCAACGCGTAGTTACGCGCCTGCTCCATGCGGTGCGGAAGGTCTTGGGTCCGTCCATTTGTGTAAGGACGTCAATGCGAACAGGCGGTATTCCAAGAACGAGAACAGTTCGCGGGTTCATCAACTTGGTCATCGTCACGCCTGAGACCGCACTCCCGAAAAACTCGCGAAGGCTTGCTATGACGCGGCGCGCGTTGGGTTCTGTGCGGTCGACCCAAACGTCAAGGTCCTTCGTTGCTCGCGGCCTCGCGTGGAGACCCACCGCGTACCCACCAATCACGAGGTAACGAACTTTATGGTCGTTCAACAACGCGACAAACTCGACGAAGTCGGGGAACACCTTGACCTCCCCTCAAGTGGTACCAGTCGAGAGAAGCGGAGGCTACGGCGTCGAGGCGGTCGCTTGGTGAAAGTTCCGCCCACCACCGTTGATCAAAGGTTGGCAGGTCGTCACGATCCAGCAAAGCCACGGTAAGTTTGCGTCTTCTCGGTGCGGAACGTGCTGCCCGGATACGCATGGGTAGTGTGAGGATACCACATGCGAGCGTTGTTCCGAGTTAAGGAGCAGCAGGGCGTGGGGTGAAGCTTCGCTCTGGCCGATGGTATGCTTCCGCCATCATGTCAAAGCTTGTGCTGTACAGCTATTGGCGCTCTTCG
>JAHFDX010000627.1 GCA_023248785.1 Myxococcales bacterium | reverse complement strand
GGCTCAAGACGCCCTTGAGCGGGGAAGCAACGCCGAAGCACTTGAACTCGCAAAGCGGGCGGCGCAAACAAGGCCCAACGATCCCGAAGCGTGGCTCACGTTGGGTGCGGCCCAGGAAGCGTCGGGTAATCGTGACGGCGCGCGCAAGTCGTACGAATCGTGCGCGCGCAGCGCGTCGGGTGGCAACGTGAGCGAATGCAAGGCGTTACTTCGAGTCGATAAGTAGCCTTCAGCGGCTTCGCGGATCAAGCAGTGACGTTACTCCCTCGGCGAGGGCACTCGTCGCAGCGACCGCCAATGATGTGACGAGTACCACGCCAATCACAACCGGCCCATCCCGGTTCAACACCGCCTGCACGCCAAGTTGGCCAAGCCCCGGCCAGCGAAATACGCTCTCGGTCACCGCTGCGCCGCCTGCCAAGACTCCGAGCTCCAAACTTGCGGCCGTTGCGACAGGAACAAGCGCATTGCGGAGTGCGTGACCCACCGTGGCGCGCAGGGAGCTTGCGCCTTTTGCGCGCGCCGTGCGAACAAAGTCCTGTCGAAGCGCGATCACCATCTCATCGCGAACGAGGCGCGCGAAATAGGCTGTGCCATAGAGTCCCAACGTGAGGGCGGGGAGTGCAAGAGCTTGTGCCTGTTCGGTGAACGTTGTCCCGAATCCGTCAAGTGGCAGCCATCCGAGCTTGTGCGCAAACACAAATTGAAGTGCGGTACCGATGAGAAATGTGGGAATGCTCGCCCCGAGCGACGTGAGTGCCACAAGCGCGCGATCGGCACGGCCACCCGGCGTGAGCGCGGCGAAAGTTCCAGCGGTAATCCCAAATAGGAACTGCAAGATCACGCCTGCGATCGCCAGTGCCATCGTTCGAGGGAGCCGTTCGGCGAGAAGCGCAATTACTGGCTTGCGAAACGAGTAGCTCTTGCCGAGATCCGCATGCACTTCGAACCGCGTGAAGGGAATGGACACAAGGTGTGTACAGGTGCTGTGAGCCTTCTCGGTGGTTGTCTCGGCGCTCGGATGAACGAGGCGACTCACGAAGGTGACGTACCTTACGTGCATGGGTTCATCCAGTCGCATGTCTTTGCGGATGCGAGCGAGATCGGAGGGCTGGGCTTGAGGGCCCGCAATCATTTTGGCAGGATCTCCCGGGATGACGTGCATCAACGCAAATGCGAGCGTCACGACGGCGATTACAACGACGGCTGCATTCAGCGCGTGTTTTCCAAGCGCCAATGCGAGGTGAATCGCGCTTTGGGTGGCTCGCTTCATCGATCACCTCGATGAATGGGCGTTCGCGATGTGGTGTCGCGATCGCGCCACACGCGAGCAAAGTGATAGTTCCATATTGGGTGCGGCTTGTAGCCCCGCACGTAGGGTTGAGTTAGCTCGAAGTAATGAACCGAGTACTCGAAAGCCCAGGGGGCGTCGTCTCGAACGATCCGATTCGCTTCGCGATAGATTTCCCTGCGTCGATTGGGATCGAATTCGCGTCGGGCCTTGATGAGAAGGGAGTCGAGAGCGGGATTCTTGTAAAATGCGCTGTTTGACGACTCCGTATCGTTGATCGCAGCCGACCCGAAGAGTGGTTCGAAAAAGCTACTCGCGTCGGGATAGTCCTGCTGCCAAGCTTGGGGCGACAGCGCAGTCGTATTTCGTCGCTGTGTTAGCGCCAAATAAGAGGCCCAACTCACAAGACGCAACTCTGTTCGAATGCCAATGCGTGCGAGCTGTTGTTGAACAACCTGACCGGCTTCTTTGAGAAGCCCCTGCGGATAAACAAGATATGGAATCGTGACCGGATAGCCCCCTTGACCGGTTTTTGGATCGTAGGGGTAACCGGCACGCTTCATGTGTTCGAGTGCTTGTGGGAGATCGAAGCGTTGGCCCTCAAACTCGGGGCTGTATCCCGGGACGTGGAAAGGAATGGCTCCGGTGAGAACGCTCATGTGACGTGGCTTCAACTTCACAAGCGCTTCGCGATCGATGGCACATGCGACGGCGCGCCGAACCTCAACGTTGTCGAAAGGCGGCATTTCGGTATTCATCGATTCGCCTTGAATCTGAACGTCTGATGTCGTGTGTGAAAACGGCGTCCATGCCGAGTCACGCACATAACGAACCGTATCGGCACTGCTTAGGTCGTGGGTGTAATCAAGATCTCCACGTGCGAACTTGATTCGCTGCGTGAGGGGCGGAACGTTGAAGAGGATTTCGATCGCGTCGAGGTAGGGAAGCCCAGGTACGAAGTAGCTGTCGTGCCTCACCGCCCGTGCTCGAATCCCAGGGAGAAACCCGTCGGGCGGCAGTCGAAATGGGCCTGCGCCGCACGGATGCCATCGTTCGTCGTAGGTCGAGCCAGCCGAGCGACACGTCGGACGCAGCGTAGTGATTGCGACCAAAGGCAAAAAACGTGAGTCGGGCTCGGTCAATCGAAACTCAACGAGGTACTTTCCTAAAATGCGAATTCCTCGGATTTCCTCCGCCTTACCGGTGGCAAAGTCGTCGTATCCCTCGAGGAGCGAATAGTAACTCGCGAGTGGATTTGGTGTCTTTGGATGAAGGGCGCGCTCGACCGAGCGCTTGATGTCGCTCGCATCGAACTCGTTTCCATCGTGCATCCGCACACCCTCGCGCAGGGCGAATCGGTACACGCTACCCTCCTCGAGGACGTCCCAGGAACGCGCGAGATCGGGCGCGAGTTGGCCCGCTTCGTCATAGTCAATGAGACCTGCGAACAAAAGGCGCATGAAGGGTGCTGACAAACCGTCGCCACCAAGCGCAGGGTCCAGCGACCGAAGGGCCGCAAACGAGGCGTATCGCAGCGTGCCGCCATAGCGCGGCTCTTGGTCCGCGGAATGCGCTGCTCTCATCGGAGCTGGTACGGGATCCGAGCAGCCGAGGAT
>JAHFDX010000626.1 GCA_023248785.1 Myxococcales bacterium | reverse complement strand
TTCTCGATGGCCTCTTTCGTTCCCTTGGAATTCGTCACCTGTTTGATTACTTTGGGGATAGCGGCGTGATTGGGATCGAAAAGCCAGACCCGAGGTTCTTCGAGCAGGCCATGACGGCGTGTGGTTGCCAAAGGGCGAACACACTTCACCTTGGTGACACCTACGCGACAGACATCGTAGGTGCGAAAAATGCCGGAATTCGATGCGCACTTATTGACCCGCATGCGCAGTACGAAGGAAAACACGCGAATATCGTGCGTGTTTCGAGCGCGTCGGAAGTCGCTCATGCGATGGCTGAACTTCGTTTACGCTCGTGACCCATGTCGCAGCTGATTGCGGTAATCCCGGGAGATGGAATCGGTCCAGAGGTCATGGCGCAAGCCGTTCGCTTGCTCGAGCTATATCGTAACAAAAAAAGTTACGATTTGGACCTTTGGACGCTCGATCTCGGCGCCGCTCGATACCTTCGCGACGGGGTGAGCTACCCGAAGGACATCGCCGAACGCATTGAACGTGAGGCGAGTGCCGTTCTTCTCGGCGCGATGGGCGATCCGCGCGTGCCGTCGCTCGACTATGCACGCGACATTCTGTTCGGTCTTCGCTTTGGTCTCGATCTTTATGCGAACGTGAGGCCCGTGAGGGCTCTTGCCGATCGCCTCGTTCCGCTTAAGGATCGAACCAAGAGTGACGTCGACTTCGCGGTCTTTCGAGAGAACACCGAGGGCGTCTACGTGAACGTTGGAGGGCAGTTCAAACGAGGTACGCCGGACGAAATCGCAATCAACGAAGACATCAATACCCGCAAAGGTGTTGAGCGCATCGTCGTTGCAGCTTTCGAGCATGCAAAGAGAACGAAATCGAAAACGGTTCACATGGCCGACAAGTCGAACGCCATGCAGCATGCGCACGAACTTTGGAAGCGAACGTTTTTCGAGGTTGCGACCAGGTACCCAGGCATTGAGCCACGTCACGTGTATGTGGACGCGCTGTGCTTGTTCCTTGTGCAGGATCCTTCGCAGTTCAAAGTGATTGTTACGAATAATCTTTTCGGCGACATCGTCACCGACCTTGCGGCGGGCCTGCAAGGCGGCCTCGGAATGGCGGCGAGCGCGAACGTCCACGCATCCGAGCCATCGCGCGTGGCCATGTTTGAGCCGGTGCATGGGTCGGCGCCCACATTGGTGGGCAAAGACCTGGCGAATCCGTTCGCGAGCTTCCTTACCGTCGGCATGATGCTGACACACCTTGGTTACGAGGGGGAGGAAGCCCGCATTGAGCAGGTGATTGCAGCCGCGATTGAGAAAAAAATGTGCACGCGCGACGTTGGAGGCGATCTCGGCACTAAAGCGGCCGCCGATTGGGTTTTGGCGGAGCTCTCAAAACAGGTGTGAGTTCCGAGGAACTTTTTCGAGGTCGGATACGTCCAAAGAAAACTAACGCCATGCGTGTCTCATAGACACATGGCTGACTACATGTTCAGGGGACGATGCGAAATACTTGGTTAGCTGTCGGAATCGTTGTGGGTGCGTTGCTCGTCGCCGGAGGCGTGGAGAGCGAACGGCCCGTCGTGCGGCCCGCTTTGCAGAGTGCGGATGAGCTTGAAGCACTTGAGCGCTCGATGGTGAGCGCGCTCGATGTAGATGCCCAGGCGCGGGTAGCCGAGGGATATTTGCTCTCCGGACAGTCGGGGCTTGCGATTGCGACGATCGAGTCTGCGCCCGCGATTGTACAAAGTGCCCCGCGAATTCAGGACATCTACGCCCGCGCTTTGGCTCATCAGGGGCGCGCAGCGGATGCGCTCTTGGTGGAAGAGCGACTGCTTGCGCAATGTGAGCACGCGGCATGCCCGCCGTGGATTATCGCGTCTGCAAGTCGACGAGCCACGCTACTCGCGGGTCTCGTTCATCGAGGTGTTGACGACGAGCGTGAAGAGCCCGAGCACAGCTGGGTCGTGTACAAGCAGTCTGCGCGGGTGGCGCACATTGGTGCTGAGCCTTAGGGCGAGTCTTTGCCTAAACCAAGTCATCAATTTTTCTTGGTGCAGCCCGCGGTCATTGAATCTTTTCCTATCCCCCCAGCCTGCGTCGCGAGCGCGTCGCCAAGATTCGTAAATCGCGGCTCGCTTCCTTCAAGGTTCACTAAGAAAAGTTTCGAGAGCACCCCGTTCGACCCGTGTTCTCCGCCGGTGCCCTTCGCGCACACGGCACCTAGCACGATGTGCGTGTCGTCACCGCAAAAGGTCGGAAAGTTGAAGGCGATGGATGTGCAGTCCGCGTAGGCGGGATCAATCTTGGCCATCTCGGTGGGGCTCTTGAGATCGATGATTGTCTTCATGTCACCAAGTGTTCCGTCCGTGATGTTGCGCCCACGAACGCCACCTCGCGTCGCGTTATTGCACGTGCCGAGGGTGCCCTTGGGACTAAGCGTGCAGTGCGCCGAGCCGTCTTGGTCAGTGAAGTCGACCGTCAACGCACTCACCAAGTTGTAGAGTCGGCCTTGCGCGTTCTTCGTCATAGCATCGGGGAACTCTTGGTAGAAAATCACGTAGTCGCCCGCAATTTCAGGCTCGAATTGCATCGCCTCGCCCGTTAGAGGCTTGCTGTTTACGAGCGCTTTTCCATTAGCGCTCAGCTCGGCCATTACGAGCTTGTGGCCGTTCGTGTCTCCATAGACAACCTTGGTTCCGTCTTCCGCGATCGACAGGTGGTTGGCGTTCGCAAGCAGCTGTCCCGTTTCTCCGCCGATCGCGTAGCCGATACGGGTCGCCGTACCCGAGTAGACATTGTAGTAAATCGAGCCGTCCTTGCCGATCGCAGGAAAACCCTCAGGTTCGTCGGCGGTGGTCATGCGCTTCACGTTCGAGACAGCACCGGTCGTTATGTCGAGTGTTGTCACATAGATGTCGCAGCCCTT
>JAHFDX010000625.1 GCA_023248785.1 Myxococcales bacterium | reverse complement strand
CGCCGAATTGAATTAGAGCCGAGGCGCCAACCCGCTATCGCCAGAACGAGCGCGAAGAGTAGACCCACGGCCGCTCCGGAAAGTACGAGACGCAGCGAGAGCCTTCGCCTTATGCGTTCCGCCCATCGTTCGAACAGAGAATGAAAGCGACCGGGCTGTGGCTCGAGTTCCACGTAGTTTCCTCGTGTCCATAACGACGCGTGACGGCCTTCAAACGATCTTACGTGTGCCGTCGTCCCAAAGATATACGTCCCGAGACCGCGTCCGATTCCACTTGAGGTAGCGGAAAATCGCATCTGAACCGGTACGTACGGCTTGCATCACCATGGAAATGGTACACCTTCTGCCCACATTGACCTCCAGCACATCATCTGAACGGGCGATCCGTAAGCCCACCCCCGTGCTGATTATGCCGGAGGCCCACGACCGACCTACGCCGCGTTCCGTACCTTCGGCGCCGGATTCCAGTCGAACAGATCCGAGCGCTGTTTTTCTGCCGGCTGAGCTTGTGGAGCTCGTGCCGGATTCGGTCTCCAGTTGGCCGACACCCGTCATGGCGGCAAAATTTGGGACTGCAGTTCAACCGCTTCCCGAGCTGCCTCCGCTTCCGTCCGCGCCTGAATCTGGGGATGTGGTTCCGACGGTTCGAATACGTAACCGTAAGATATACAAATTGTGGTATCGCGGTCCGCGTCTCAACATTCGGTGGGCGTACGCCTGGTTCGCACTCGCAATCGTGCTCGGGGCTGTTGCCGGGGTTTGCGTGCGCAAGACCGGAACTGCCAAGCCTCGTCCGCACGGGGCACACGTCCAGGTTCTAATTTGAAAGGGGAGCGGCGCACGCAGCGTTGGAACCGCTAGAGGTCTGGCGCATTTCGCAACTCCCGAGACCCTCTGCTTTGCAGTCGAGTTCACGCGTTACTCCGGCGTTGCAACTCGTCATCCGATTGCCATCACACTGGTCGGATGCGCATGAGGAAGGTGCAACGCACGCAAGCCCAACATCGGTTGTTTGGGCGAGGCGCAACGGAGTGCACGCGCTGCCGAGAGCCCCACAATCCACGCGTAGTTCCTTGCTAGCGGGACATCCAATCGCAACTGCGCCTTCGCACGCTACAATGTCGGTGGCCATGCAAGCGCGGCCAGTCGACTGACATCCGGTCCACGTGTAGTTGTTGCCGAACGTGGATGGGACGCACGCGCCCGCTCCCACAAACGCGCAATCAATCCCTTCATCTCGATTGTTCGCGCAGCGAATGACGCGCGTTCCACTGCAGCGCGTTTCGGTACACGCACCTGGCGTGGACGAAGATGCACATTCCGCATTCGCTCCGGGAAACGATCCTTCCGCGCATGTTTGTCCCCATGCAAGGCATGTTGCAGCGTGGACCTTTGCCCCGACGCCGGTGCATTCAAGGAGTGCGCGTGCGTTTTTCCCAACGCCGCATCGGACGTACGTCCCGTTGTCGTTGCAAGTTCCAAGTGGTTCCGGGAGCACACATGCGCGCACGCCAGTGCACGAACGAGAATTTGCGAGACAAGTCCAGTACGCAAGCATCTCGCCTTGAGGTCGAAAATCGGGGGCGATTGTGCAGTCGAAAGCGGTGAGAGCCGCTGTGTAACACTCGGCGTAACGTTGTTTGCCGAGAGGGGTCTCGCATGCACCGAGCCATGCGCACGCATGTCTTGAGGCCGCTTCCGCTTTCGCGCGGTCGAGCGAGCAAATGCTCTGTGGAGCGAGAGAATCGCATGCGCTTCCGTCTGTTTCGCACGCGGTTCGAAAGTCCGCCGTCGAATGAAAGAGATCCGAGCAGCCGAGGCAAAGTGGAACGATCGCAACAAAGTGTAAAGGAGCGCGCATCAGAAAGACTTGTGAAGTGTCATCCCTGTGGGGCGTAGCGTCATTGCGGCGTACGGGCGTTGCGACGCATCTACCCAGAGCACGGTTGTCACAGCGGCCAGGCTTGTGGCTCCAATCCACGCTCCGAGGGCGAGTCCGTCGAGCGCGCGCACTTGGCTCTTGAGGTCGTCGCAAGAGCCGCTGGTTCGCGTTGCGCATTCACCACGCCCGTCGTTGTGGCTTCGGTCGGCCATCACAAACGCCAAAAGACCACTTCCCGCAAAGAGTACAGCGCCGGTAGTCGTCAAGATGGCGGCAGTGCGCAATTTTTGGCGGTGTCTTTGATCCCCAAGCACACGGTGTCCAAGGTCTCGGCCCACCTCAGGCTTGTTCCACGCCCGATCAAGGATCGTGACGTTTAGCGAGAGGGACTGACCGGCCACGATCGCGAACTGGATCGGTGCAGCCTCATGAGGGCTCTGCACCTCGATCGAGAGGGTGTGGTTCCCGGGGTCTACTTCGTAGCGCGCATTCGTATTGACCTCCACGCGTGCGCCGTCGATGCGAATCACAACGGCTCGAATACCTGCCGGCAGTTGAATACGAACTGTGGGAATACTCCGGTCGACGTTCGCCAGGCGCTCGTCCACCAACTGCAGAACGTCCTGCACGCCCTTTTCGATCGCCTCAAGCTTGGCCATTTGGTAACCATATCGGGCACGAATGAGCCGGCCAAGGTGTTCATCGCACAGCGCGAGGTGATACAGAATGCCTGCCGTCTGACGAACGTTTGCTGCGTGCTCAAGGTGCGTACGCGCGAATGTCCAATCCCCACGATCTTCGGCTTCAATGGCGCGCGCGAACTCTGACTTCGCGTACGTGACGTTGTCGCTGCTCGAGTCCGCACGGCTCACGCCCAACCACGTGCACTGTGCCAGCGTCAGCCCGAGAAGGACGACCGTTGCGTTCGCGCCACTCAGCGGTTTTCGGAACACGACAGCTCGGGCCATGGCTCGAGCAGCTCGCACATATTGCTTCGGTTCATTCGCGCGCGCTCTTGATTGTATTCGTTTTGC
>JAHFDX010000624.1 GCA_023248785.1 Myxococcales bacterium | reverse complement strand
GCCGGTGGAACCGAGCCCCAACAGGGCGGCGAGTGCGGGAACCCAAATGCGCATGGTTCGCATTTCTAAACCAGATGAATGCGGTAGGGCTCAAAAAAAAACACTCTTTCGCTGCGACACCGCGGCGCGGCCGGCGTCTTCCCTGTTGGGAGGGGCGGCACCTATGGCATCCACAGCCCCGTCGGTGACTTCGTGGGGGTCGTCCTCTCCTGCTTCCTTGGTTAGTGACCCTATGTCGATAGCTTACTTACGTGTGAGTTTCTTACTCGCTTGCCCGGAGAATCAGGCAAGCGACTCTCGTTCGCACTGATGGAGACGTGTCGGTCAATAAAAGGGCCGCACGCTCGTATGACTTTAGCGCAAGGCCCCCTCGCGCTAGTGCTTCCTTATCTTGCACGTGTCCGGCCGTTGCGAGTTTCTCGAAAGCGGCCGGAGCGTGCTCTTCCTTCGCTTGAATCAAGGCGAGCGTCGCGCGCAGTGCAAAGGGATTCTCAACCTGGGCGGCGATCGCTTCAAGCGCAAGCGCGGCCATGGCTCGCTGAGCCGGCACGTAGAGCATGCGTTCGAGCGCAGCGACGCGCACTTCGGCATCTTGCGCATCCTTGAGATCAAGCAACGCGCGCTCGAAATCTGGATCGGTTTCAACCGGTGCTGACGTAAGGATCGCAAGTCGTTCGAACCGCGTTCCGTGCAGAAGCGTCTGGGCAACGCGCGCTCGGGAAATCTCTACAAGGTGCGGTTCGTGAACTCGCGAAAGACGAAGAACCGCCAGCGCGCCTTCCAGTGCGGCAAGATCCATCTTCCCGGCAATCAGAGCGTAAAGAAAGTTACGCACGTCCGCAGATCGAAGAGCGGCTTTCGCCCAAAGCACCGCCACTTGGCGGCGGACTGGTTCTTTGGCGTCACCGGACTCATCACGCAACGCGAGCGCAACATCGTCCGTGAGAACTGGAAATCGCTCGAGTGTTCGAACAGCTTGGACGCGCACAAAGATCTCGGGATCCTTTCGGGCAACATCCACGAGGGCGGGAGCATCCTTCGCATCGTGCACCTGCTCTGCTGCCCAAAGGGCGGCCTTGCGCACATCGACATTTGGATCGAGCAACGCTTCGCGCCTTTGCCAGCCATCCTCCACCCCGACGAGCGATGCAACGCCCACAGCACGCCAATGAACATTGAGGTCCGTGGGGGATGCGCGCGCATCCGCCGCCATTAGGGTACCCGCTGTTACACGCGCCATGGCCGCGCGTGCACCCGCATCGTCATGAGTTTGCATGACAATGCTGAACAGCTCGTCAAGCTCGCGAACACACGGCGCAAGCTCCGAAACCCGGTCGAGTCGGTCGCCCGCTTTTGCCACGTGCAGCTCATGCTCGGCGATCGCGCGCGCGAGATCGTGCAGATCGCCTTGCGATAACGACCGCGTTTGAAGCTCGACCTTGACCGCGTCGTAGCGACCCTGCTCCACCGCGCGAAGGAGGGTTGAAGGCGCACAAGTAACTATAGAAGTTACAAAAAGGGCGCATGACATCGATCGCAAAAACGAAGACACAGAAGGATCATATCCACCCTCGCGCATTCACGGACGACAATCAGATCAGCCGATCTTGCTCGCGAACACCTCGTCCAATGACCCAGTCGAAACCTCGCATGGGCTTTCGGCCTTCGAGCTGCACGACGTCGAGTTCAATCGCGTGCTTGCCGCACGAAACCACCACCCTCGACTTGTCGGCCAAAACCACCGTTCCAGGCAACGCGTTCGGCCACGACGCAACAACGATTCGCGTACGATGAATTTTCACGACTTTCTGCTCGAGAAGCGTGAACGCGCCAGGCCATGGATTCATCCCGCGAACGTGGTTATGAACTTCGGTTGCCGTTTTACTCCAATCGATGCGCCCGTCCTCTTTCGTCAGCATGCGAGCAACGGTCGCGTTTGCTTCATCCTGCGCCACCAACGAAGACTCGCCGCGAACGTATTTTGGCAAACCCGTCCGCACCGCATTTGCGCCCATCTCGGCAAGGCGCACGGAGAGATCACCCGCCGTCTCGTCGGGGTCTATCGGCGCGGCGATGCGGTCGAGCATGGGCCCCGTATCCATCCCCTCGTCAAGCTTCATCACCGTGATCCCCGTTTCATGCTCGCCATCGACCACGGCCCAGGTAATGGGCGCAGCCCCACGGTACTTGGGAAGAAGAGACGCATGAACGTTGATGCACCCCAAGCGTGGTGCTTGCAGCACATCGAGCGGGAGAATGCGACCGTACGCCACCACCAGCGCCACATCCGCCTGCTGCTCTCTGAGCCAACGACCCAACTCGCCCGTTCGTAGTTTCGTAGGTTGAACGACAGAAACCCCAAGCTCCGCCGCGCATACCTTCACCGGTGGCGGCGTCAGCACGTTGCCCCGACCCTTGGGACGATCCGGCTGACACACGCACGCCACAACTTCGCTGATCTCGGCGAGCGCCCGAAAACACGGAACGGCAAACTCAGGTGTGCCGAAGAAAATGGACCGAAACGTCACTAGCGTTACGTATCATTTCTTTGCGGCATCGGAACAACACCGAAAGCCAAACTCGTAGCTTCGAAAGGAGCCAGGGTGCGCGCCGTTGACGAAATCGCAATTGGCCTCCGGCTCTTTGAAGCATCCGGCCCAAAAGCAACCTTTGACGACGTGTCGATGACCGCGACGTGTGGCCGATGATCTTGTAACCCATTCGGTTACATTGCCAAGCATGTCGAACACGCCTTCGTCCGATCGGCACTCTGCAAAGCTCCCGCTCGGCGCGGCTTGGTACAGTCGTGCAGCCTCTTCGAACGCCCGCACTTTCGGATACGAGCCCAACCGAGACCACGCGGGAGACTTCCACGACGCGTTGTCGTTGCACGCTCCCGGTTTGTAGCGATGCCCATA
>JAHFDX010000623.1 GCA_023248785.1 Myxococcales bacterium | reverse complement strand
ACACGAAGATGGTGATCACGCTGATCACGCCGGTAGGTTTGGAGGAGCAGATGCGCTTCGCCATCCGCGAAGGCGGCCGCACCGTCGGTGCCGGCATCGTCACCAAGGTTTTGCAGTAAGGCGAAGGATTAAAAGAGCGATGGCAACTTCTACCAAAATTCGCATTCGCCTGAAGGCGTTTGACTACCAACTGCTCGACAAGTCGGCGAACGACATTGTCGAAACAGCAAAGCGCACCGGTGCTCGCGTGGCGGGTCCGATTCCGCTTCCTACGGATATCTCTAAATACACCGTGCTTCGAGGGCCGCACGTCGACAAGAAGTCGCGCGAGCAGTTCGAGATCCGCACCCACAAGCGTTTGCTCGATATCCTTGAGCCGACGCAACAAACCCTCGATGCGTTGATGAAGCTCGACCTTTCGGCCGGCGTCGACGTCGAGATTAAGTCCTAACGGCACGCGGACGAGAGGCAGCTATGGCAACGTTCGACGTATACAATTTGAAGCGGGAGAAGGTCGGTTCCGTGACCTTGTCCGATGAAGTGTTTGGCGTAGAGCCGAATGAATCTCTCTTCTATGAAGTGGTGAAAGCTCAGCTCGCGTCACGCCGTCAAGGCACCGCAGCGGCGAAGAACCGCTCGGCTGTCAGCGGCAGCACGAAGAAGCTGTACAAGCAAAAAGGCACGGGCAACGCAAGGCACGGCTCGATCCGCGCACCGATTTACGTCGGCGGCGGTCAAGCGCACCCACCACGCATGCGCGACTGGAGCTACCGCCCCCCGCGTAAGGTTCGCGTATCTGCGCTCGCGGGCGCACTCAGCAAGTTTGCCAAGGAAGGTCGCTTGCTGGTGGTCGACAGATTCGACCTCCCGGAGTTCAAAACCAAGGGCGTGCTCAACGCACTTTCCACCCTTCAAACGAAGAAAAAAGCGCTCGTCGTCGACGTCGCCGCGAACGAGAAACTAAAGCTCTCTATTCGTAACATAGAAGCGCATCTTTTCCTGCCCCCTGAGGGCGTGAATGTCTACGACCTGCTTCGTCACGACACGCTCGTCTTGTCGAAGGATGCGGCGAAGGCGCTCGAGACGCGTGTTCTTCGCAGCGGCGGTAAGAAAGAGGAGAGCGCGAAATGAATCCCGAGCAAATCATCCGACGGCCGATTGTGCTGACGGAAAAGGCGAACGTGCTTCGCACGAAAAATCAGGTCGTCTTCGAAGTCGCGCGCGAGGCGGACAAGCTCCAAATTCGCAGCGCGATTGAGAAGCTCTTCAACGTGAAGGTCACGAGCGTCAACACCATGATCGTGCGCGGAAAGATGCGTCGCATGGGTCGTGGCTACGCGAAGCTCAATAATTGGAAGAAGGCTGTCGTGACGCTGAAAGATGGCGACACGATCGACTTCTTTGCCGAAAACGCGGAATCCTGAGAGCGAGCCCACGAAGGAAATGCGTCATGGGAATTAAGAACTACAAGCCAACGTCGCCGGCACGCAGGTATTACTCTGTGTCGGACTTCAAAGAGATCACCAAAGGCGCCGAGCCTCCGAAGTTCCTCGTCGAAAAGCAGACGAGCACGGGGGGGCGCAACAACGTAGGGCGCATCACCAGTCGCTTCCGCGGCGGGGGTCACAAGCAGCGTTACCGCATCATCGACTGGCACCGAAACAAGATCGGCGTCCCGGCGAAGGTTGCAACGCTCGAGTACGATCCCAATCGCACCGCGCGCATTGCGCTGCTTCATTACGCTGACGGGGAGAAGCGTTACATTCTCGCGCCCGATGGCATGAACGTGGGCGACACGATCGTCTCGAGCCGCAACGCCGATATCAAGCCCGGCAATGCGCTGACGTTGCGGTACATTCCGCTCGGCACGACGATTCACAACATCGAACTCAAGAAGGGCAAGGGCGGTCAGCTCGTTCGCTCAGCCGGGTCGGCGGCGATCCTCATGGCAAAAGATGGCGACTACGCACAGGTGCGGTTGCCTTCCTCCGAAGTGCGCTTGGTGCACCTCGATTGCCACGCGACGATCGGCCAGGTGTCGAACATCGAGCACGCCAACATCTCGATCGGCAAGGCGGGTCGCTCGCGTTGGCTCGGACGTCGTCCGCACAACCGCGGCGTCACCATGAATCCGGTTGACCATCCGATGGGCGGAGGCGAGGGCCGTACGTCCGGCGGTCGTCATCCGTGTTCACCTTGGGGTCAGCTCGCCAAGGGCTTGAAGACCCGAAACAACAAGCGCACCGATGGCATGCTCATCAAGCGCCGTGGCAAGTGATAGAGGAGCCTGAACCATGCCTCGTTCTGTAAAAAAGGGACCGTTTGTTGATGGGCATCTCGCCGAGAAGATTGCGGCGGCCCAAGCAACGCAAAGCAAGAAAGTTATCAAGACCTGGTCGCGAAGGAGCACGATCGTTCCCGAGGCCGTTGGGCTCACGTTTGCCGTTCACAACGGGCGCAAATTCGTGCCTGTGTTCGTGACGGAAAACATGGTCGGACACAAGCTGGGCGAGTTCGCTCCGACCCGCACCTTCCATGGCCACTCTGGCGATAAGAAGGCCAAGGTTAAGGGCGGCGCTCCTCCGAAGAAGTAAGCGCAAGCAACGCTACTCAAATGGGTCACGTCTTTTTTCAGACGTGGCCCTATTTTTGTCGCGTGGCCGGCTACTGGTACAGCGCGCTGCACTCGGCATAGACCTTCTCATCGATCGGTACATCCGGCGGCGACGACGGCGAGAGGTTTGGTGGCGTGGAAAAATCGAACACATCCCACGGAGCTTCCGCGTTTGCATCTCGATTGCTCATTGCAGGCAACGTGAAGCGCGCTTCGACGAATCGAATGATCGACGTGTGATCGAACACGCGGTGACTCACGAACTTCATCTTCGCATAAGGCGAAATCACAACGAACGGAACACGCA
>JAHFDX010000622.1 GCA_023248785.1 Myxococcales bacterium | reverse complement strand
ATGGCTGTGTGGGGTTCGGTGGGTCACAAAGTTTGAATGCGTGCCACTTCCGTCGATGCGCTGAGAAAGACACGGTACGATGAACTTGTTGAGAAGGGGAAACCTCCATGAACCGTCTTCGAATCGGCCTTGGTCTTACAGCGTTGACTTTAACGGTCGGGGCAAGCGCAGCGGGCCCTAAGGAAAATGAGCCGCCCGGGACGCTGGGCGGCGTGCTCGTCCACCCCATCGTGGTGGGCCTTAGCAAAGACTACGTGAGCAAGAAGGGGTCCGAGAAGAGGGCCGAGCTTCTTAAGCTCATTACGGACAGCGTATATCCCGTTGGGCACCTTCCCAACTACCCCGAGAACCACGAACTCATGAAGAAGGGGATGATGGTGCATCGCTTGGTTCATCAGCCGAGTTATCTCGGGTACATGATGAACGCGGACGTGGACGTGATGTCGCCTATGCGTGAGAAGCTCACACATCGGCGTGGCGTCGTTGGGATGGTGCGTTTTCTGCCGACGTCTTCAAATGGCATGACCGGCATGTTCGCGCAGCCGGTGGATGGAGTGGTTCGCCTTTCGCTTACGGTTCCCTATTCGGAGGGACGTGACTATGCACCAGGCCTGTGCCCGTCGTTGGCGCTCAAGTTCTTTGTGGACGGAAAACCCTCAATCAACATTGTGTCGCTCCACGCGGTAGACGGTCCCGTGAACGTTGACGATCCCAAATCAGACACGCATGCCTTCTTCGCCCCCGATCTACGCACGACCATTGGGAGGACGCCAGTGACTGCGGGAGGCAACCTGCTCAAGTTGGCGATCCTCATGCACTTCGATCCGCATGACGATTGGAATCGACTTTCTCTCGCGAGCCTCATCTCCACAAAGCCGAACGGAGCGGAAGAAGCTGTTCCGATGGTTGAGCCTCATCATCTTGTTTTTCGGGCGCCGACAAGCACTCATAACCTCATTGCACCCGACGCCCCCGGCGATTTTCGTGTCGAGTTAACGTCGAAGGTGAAGGCAGGCTTTACGATTTATGACGTCTACGTAGCCGATGAGAAGAAGACTGAAAGATTGATCGGTCATGTCTCGATGGCGACCGCTCTCTACGCTTCCGAAGTGGGCGATCGTTTGCACTTCAAGCATGAGTTTACGAAGCTCAAACTAAAGCCAGCTTCGGATTGAACAGCGCTCAACTCGCGCAAACGTAGGACCTGAAACCTCCCCTTGGAACAGCTGAGACGGCTCGAACACCTTGCGTCTTGTTCTTCCCGCGCTTCATACTCGTCATCGATGACAACCTTCGAGCAACAGATCTTCAACATGGCAGTCAACATCGGTGCACGGAGCGCCCGGTCGCCCTGGCATAAAGTAACCAAGGCAGTTACAACATTGTACGCGCGGCTCACAACGACATTTAAAGGCGCCACCCACCGAAAGACCGTGGACGAGGTGGCGCATGAATGGCAGCGCATGTTCCCTTCTGGCGTTGCGGTAAAAGAAGTGCGCGATGGCACGGCGTACGGCGAAATTCGAGCGGAATGTCCCCTCCGAGACACCGGAGACGTGGAAGCCTGTTACCGCATGATGGAGTACGACAGAGCCATGCTCGGTGTGATCGGCGGAGAGTTTGTCGTGTTGAAGTCGCAGGCGGAACCGGGGGTTCGCGTTTGCGAAGTAGCCATTCGCCGAGCAGGTGAGGGAACACACGGCCTTGACCACGCTCACGAGCGCGTAAAGCGCAGACTGCCTCTGGCGTGACAGGTTTTGCGGTAGAGTTACGCCCCCCCATCCTCCCGCGGTTCGATATTCGACCGTACGCTCGTCATACGGTTATCAAGCTCGAGCGAGTTTTAGGGCAATCGACAATCACGTTAGGCGGACGCGCCGGCGTCGAGATGGAGGGGTGGGACACCGACGCGACCCGCCAAACGTTTAAGGATAAGGACCAGCGATTGCTCGCTCGCACCTATCGTCAAACCTTATGAAACGGGTCGCCGGTTGACTTGTCGCGGCGCGCCAGAACGATTGTCTATTCACGCCAACAGTGGTTGCGATTTAGATAGGTACGTGTACGTTTTCTATATGCTCGCTGCGCCTCAAGCATTCTTTCCGGTTCGTGCGCCGCATTTCCGATTCATTGCAACCGGTGACGCATCGAAAAATCCTATTCCGCGGGCCTGGGCAGACGGAAGTATCTATCGAACGCAGCGATTCAATGCGTTTCACATGATTTTCCCGGACGGTGAAGTCTTCTTCATCCGGTCGGTGCAGGCATTCGTACCGCAGATAAAAGATCCTCAGCTCCTGGCCAACGTGCGCGCGTTCGTCGGGCAGGAAGGACGCCACGGAAGAGAACACAGCCGTTTCCTTGATGTGCTGCGGACCCACGGGTACGAAGTGGATTCGTGGGTTAGCCAGTTTCGTCGTCGACTGGAGTGGGGGCTCGGTTTTTTTCCTGCATCGTGGAGCCTTGCGGGGACCGCAGCAGGTGAGCACTTCACCGCCGAGTTTGCGCGAATCGCGCTCGACGGGCGCATGGATCAGCACCATCCGGATCTGCGGGGCCTCTTTGAGTGGCATTCCATCGAAGAGCTTGAGCACAAGGCGGTTGCCTTCGACGTAATGCGCCAAGTGGGCATTGGGTACGGCACACGCATGATGGGGCTCGCACTCGCCTCGTATACGATTGTGGTGGCTTGGTATCGCGCGGCTGCACACCTTCGAAGACAGGATAAGCTCTCGCGCGCCGAGCTGAAGCGTGGTCGGAAGGAAGTGCGGGAGCGGAAAGATCTCGGGCTTCGTCACATGCTCGGGGCCGCGCTCAGATACGCACGCCCGGGATTTCACCCGAACGATGAGGACGATTCGGCTCTGCTGGCGACTGCGCGGAACTCTCTCGTGCTTGAACCTGCGTAATCACAGCATCACGC
>JAHFDX010000057.1 GCA_023248785.1 Myxococcales bacterium | reverse complement strand
AACGGGGTGCAGCGGCGGCAAGATCTCCGGCGACGGAAATTTCTTCATCTTTGTGACCGGCGATAATCTCGTGACGCAAGATCGTAACAATACCGATGACGTTTATCTCGTCAAACGGGCGACAGGGAGCAGCTCGACGGTGCTTGTATCAAACGGAGGGAACATGGTCACTGGGACCGGGAACGTGACTCAAGCCGATCTGTCGACCGACGGGCGTTACGTTGCATTCGAATGGCATCCCGGCACGACGTGGAGCGAGGTATGGGTCTACGATCGCCTCAACACCAAAGGAACCTCGCTCTACCGAACCTACACGGGCGGCGTGCCCAACAACGAGATGGTCTCACCCGCCATCTCCGGCGACGGATCCTGGGTTGGGGTACGAAGCGGCGCAAGCAACTTAATCCCCAACGATACGAACGGGTGGTACGACGTGTTTGTATTGCCGCGCTAAGGCCACGCCGTGTAGACGCCCAAAGGCCCCTGAATCATCAAATGGCCTCAACCTTCGCGAGCACCTCGCGGTACTCATCGATCAGCACGTGCGGCGGAAGCGCAATCGACTTGGTGGCAAGCGCCCGAAATCGTTCGAGCTGTGCGTCGCGGCCTCGCTTGAACATGGGCCACGGATCACCATGGTCGGTGGCGCACAGTAGGATGGACCAGAAGTTGTCGATCTTGTCCGCAAGCGAGATCGCTTGGGCTTCCCATGGTTTGTTCGCAAAGTGTTCGATGTACCGGCGTTTGCGCTCTTCCCAGGGGAGCGATTTGTCGTGCTCAGTGACATGCGAAACGAGATCGGCCACTCGAGTCGTGAAACGTTGGGCAAGTTCTTCGTATGTCACACCGCAATCTTCCATGACGTCGTGGAGAGCTCCAGCTGCGACGACTTCGCCGTCGAACCCATGCCGCGAGAGAATGGCTGCGACTCCGGCAATGTGACTCACGTACGGGACGTCTACGCTTGGGTATTTTCGGCGCTGGTCGCGATGCCACACACTCGCCGCATCGAGCGCCCGTTTCACCAACAAGCCGTTCGTCATACAAAAACCACCTTTGAATTGAGCAATTACGGTTACAAATCTTCGCGCACGCGACGCCGCCCTCGTACTGTTTCGGTCGGCGCGGGCGGGAGGGTTGTCGCGGAGACCGTGGGCGTGGGGATCACGTAGCGTGTTTCCCTTGGCTGTCGAACCACTGGACGCGACGGCGGGATCGAAAGCGCCTGAGGTTCATTCGATGCGGGCGAAGTCGCGACCGACGTCGTAGGGTCCGCTCCGGGCGAGTTTGACGACGCGACCGGAGGAAGGTCCGTCGCTGTCGCCGTGCTTGCACTCGCCCTCGGCGTGGTCAACGAGGCGCGCAAACGCTGAACACCGACCGCCACAGCAACCAACACCGCTGCGCCAACGACGAGGACCAGAGGCCATCGCAAAGGGCGCCTTGTTGGAACGCTCGATGTGCCACGGCCGGTTGACCACGCAGAGTGCGTGGCCGATCTCGCCTCCATTCCGTCTCCAGCCATTCTTCCGGAAGCCTCAGGCGTGGGCGTGTGTGGTGCCTGTATTCCGATCGGCGACTGTGACGAATAGGGAATGCTTCCGGGCGACAGGTGGGGATACGGTCCTGGAATTGGCGAGTTCATGCCATACGCTTCTCGCATGCCGTGCGGGGTCGCGCTCGGCATCGCGGGAAATCCCGAGGAAGCCGCTGCGGGAGCCGACGGCCACGGCGCACCCGATGGGAATGGACCGACCGGTGTCGGTGTCACTGGAACTTTTCCCGAAGACGGCCGCCATGATGGCCCATGCAACTCAAGCTGCGAACTCAACGTTTGTGCAAGGGCACCACGACCCACAAGCGTCATGAGCGCGCGCTGCAGTTCAATCTGGAACGCGCGTGCCGATGGAAACCGATGCGCCGGATCGCGCCTCATGGCGCAATCGATAAGCGATGCAATTTCCGGCGCCACGTGAGGAGATCGCACGGCGAGCGGTACGGCATCTTCGAGCGCGATTCGAAATAGCAAGTCGTGTACGTTTTCTGAAACGAACGGCAGGTCCCCCGATAGGGCTCGGTACGCAATCACTCCGACCGCATACAAATCGGTGCGTGCATCGATATCCTTGTTGAGACCACGTGCTTGCTCGGGCGCCATGTACAACGGCGTGCCCATCACGACGCCCGATGAAGTGACGTTCTCATTGAGAGGCGTCGCGACCAATTTCGAAACGCCAAAATCGAGGATCTTTGCGCAAAGCTGGCCACGCGACGTGCGGATCAAAAAAATATTTGCCGGCTTCAAGTCACGGTGCACAACGCCCGCTTCGTGCATCACGGCTAGACCCTCGAGCACCTGGTACCAAATCGGCGCGAACTGTTCGAGTGGCAGTGCCCCTACCTGGTCGAACCAGGTCGACAAGCTCTCACCCTCGAGGAACTCCATCACGATGTAGGCGTCACCGTTATCCAAGTCCCCAATGTCGAGAACCTCGCAGATATGCGGCGACGACAGGCGCGCGCCCAAGCGGGCTTCACGTTCGAAGCGTCTTCGCACTTCGGGATTGGTTGCCACATCGCAATGGAGAACCTTGATGGCGACGCGACGATCGAGCCTGAGGTTGCACCCCTCGTACACCGCCCCCATCCCACCTTCGCCGAGGAGGCGAAGGATACGGTACTTGCCGTCGATATCGCTGCCGAGGGCGATGGCCACGTTCTTATTCTCTCATCTCTCTCATCCCGGGCGCCACACCCGCAAGACAACGGGACCATTCTGTACTTCGTTCATGATGGACGCCACACCATGAATACGATGCTCGCCATGAAAAGAATGATTCCCGAAGCTTGTAACCCAAATGAGCGACGCGCTGGTTTCCCGGCCGCGTACAAAACGACTTGCAGTGCGACAAAGCTCGAGACCATTGCGCCCAAGATCCACGTCGACAGCAAACTCTGGCGAGTTGCGTACGCAAGCCCAAACCCAACGAGCCATGTACCGGCAAAGCCAGGCCCAGCTAACGCGTACGCAAAGCGACGGCAATCATCGTCGCATCGCGCCCAAAGACATCCGATGACACCAGACGCAAAAAGGCCAAGCGTCATGAACTTTAGAAACCGAAGGGCGTACACCATCCTCGTCTACCGCCCCGTACAGAAGCGCTACTTTGCGCTCGCGACCTGCGCCATCGCCAGCGCGCGCTTTAGGCCAAGCGCCCCCGGATGCTGTTCGAACGCGTGGTCCATAAGAATCGCGCGCGAGTTCGCGCCCGCACCATAGTACGCGCGGTTGATGCTGTCTTTCGACGCCACGATCGACCCCTCAATCGCTGCGCCCGCAAACACGCCTTCTGCATCGATGAATTCCACAACGTCTTTGTGCGCGCGCGAGGTGTCGTTTGCGTTGAATTCCTTGGCAATTGCGATACTCGCGTCGCCCCCCACGGTCGCGCCATGTTGAAGCGCACGAAGCATGGTTTGACCCTTTCGAAACACGATCACGACTGCGAGCTCTTCGTACCCGAGCTGAATGCCCGCGCTTGCGCTCCCCATGGAAAAGAATGCGGGCGAGCTAAACGTTCCACCCTCGATTCGATGGAGCATGACACCGGTTCCTCCTTCGCCGCCAATAAGGAGTCCACCTTTGACGAGCCTCGGGATGATGAGAACGCCTTCCGCCTTCGCGAGTTCGGAATCGAAGGTTCGGTATCGTCGCCGGATGCGCTCAACCGTCAGCGCCGCATCGTCGACCACAATCTGCTCGCGCGTAATGCCAGCCCTTGCGAACGCCTTCGAGTACCTATGGCACCCCGTTGACCCCAGCGAAAGTGCGCCTAGCGCGAGCAGTGCCCATCGTGACCAACGCATGCGAGCCTCCTTCATACATAAGCCTACATGTGCGACCTGGTCGGGACAACTTCGCAGCCAATCCGCGAGCTCTCGATTATCATCCGCGCGCATGGGTCGCTGGAATCTTCGGGCGAAGGGCTTTTTCGCAGCCATTTTCGTGATTGCGCCGTTGGCTACCGCTGCGGATGTGCCCATCATCGAGTGGGCACGCCGGCATTTCAAAGCAGGCGTAGCGTTCTTGAAGGACCAAGACGGCGAAAAGGTCGAAGAGGCGTATCGCGAGTTTATAGAAGCATACGCGATCTCGAAGTCGCCGAAGGTGCTGGGAAACATCGGTTTTTGCTCGATGAAGATGGAACGCGACGGCGAAGCGATCGGGGCGTATTCGCGCTACTTGCGCGAGGTGACCGACATCGACGAAACCGAGCGCAAACAGATCACCCAAGATCTTGAAACGCTTACGGTGAGCGTCGTGCGGCTCACGCTCACGTTCAATCGTCCGGGCGTAACGCTCACGGACATTCGCACACCGGTCAAAGGTGACAAGGTCACAAACATTTACAAAGTGGAGGGGACCAGTCTCAACATTGGTGTTCGGGCTGGCAATCACGTAGTGAGGGCCCACACCGATGGTGCGATCGATGCCACATGGGAAGTCGAAGCCCATGCCGGCACCAAAGAAACGCACGCGTTCGAATTGAAAACAGCAGTGACGGCGCCCCCTCCCCCGGTACCGACTACCGAGCCACCCCGCGAAACTCCCATTTCGCCACCGACTTCAAGACCGAACGTTCTTCCATGGGTCGTCGTGGGCACGGGAGGTGCGCTCGTTGTAGCGGGTGGCGTGACTGGCCTCGTTGCCCTTTCAAAAACAAATAAGATCTCGAGCACGTGCAAGAACGACCAATGCCCGTCGTCGTTCGACCTGAACGGCGCTCGATCGAGCGCCCGGACATTCGTAACTTCGACAGACGTATTATGGATTAGCGGAACGCTCGTCGCTGCGGGCGGCCTCGTGTGGTGGTTGATGACACGAGGGCATAAAGAGAGTTCCTTACCGGCAGCGTCCGCTGCTTGCGATGGACGTGGGTGTTATGGATCGCTTCACGTCCGGTTCTAAGAGGCCAACGATCATGGAAAACGGATGGGGCGCAGTTGCCCTCGCACTTTGCTCGGGTTGCTTTGCGATTACCAATCTCGATCGCTTTCAAACCGAAGTGCGCGGGTCGGAGAATTACAACGACCTCGATTTCAAAGTTCGGGCGATGACCTCGCACGTTGCCGAGCGTGTTGAAATTCGGGTCATCGACGCCGATAACATCCTGCAAGCGAAGACGGTGATCGAGCCCCTCGGCGCCCCGCAAATGACCATCACGATGAGAAACGCCATACCGAAGGCGAAGCCGCCTTATCGGCTCGATTTTTTCGCCGACCATGACAAGAACGGTGGCTACACCCCACCCACCGCCGATGCAAACCCGGACCACGCATGGCGCATTTCTCCTCTTCGCGATTATCCCAAGGAGGAGAGCAGTACCGATGGCGTGTACCGCGTCGACTTTGAACACAACACGTCGTTCGACAACCTCAACATGTGGCCAGATCGAGCAACGAACAACCCAGCAAGCGAGCTTGGTGCCGCGGCGGCGTTCAAGCTCACAAACCTTCCAGCGGAGTGGCAGGCAAAGCTCCTCGAGATTCGAGTGGTCGATCACTCCACCGGACACACGTCGGGCGTGTATCGAATCTCGACTGTGGGCCAGACCCAATACGATCTTAAGCTCACAGGCGTTATCGACACAGGTGTCGAATACGACGTCTTGGTTTACGTCGATCTCAACGCCAACGGCACCTACGACAACCCCGAGCAGGGTGGGGATCTCGGATGGAAGATCCTACGACCATCCGACAGCACCGGCTTGAAGCTCGATTTTGATGCGGCAACCATTGGTGCCGGGAAGGTCAACGTTGGCTCGCCCTGGCCACCGTCGTGACAGCGCTAGGCAAGAGAACCCGATACGTCCGAAGAGTGACTTGAGTACGCCCAACGTGGGGCAACGCTGCGTCATGGGCATCTGCAAGTAAAAGCGTCTGCCTCTCGTCGTCGTGTGTGAATGTTCTCAGTGTGGCGTGCAACGAACGTCGGCACCATGAAACTCGGCCTTGCAGCGCACCTAACAGCGACACTCTGCTTTGCCTTCGTGACGTTGAACTGCGATTCATCGGCGCCTCCCGGCGAACGAGACGGAAATCCCGACAGCGGAACGCTCGTTTCGATTCCTGACAGTTCGCCTGCCGATAGCGAACCGACGATCGATAGCGGGCCTCCCAACGGCGACGGTTCTTCGAGCGCAAAGGACGGCGCCTCGGCCGACGCGCAGGCACAGCTCACCATGTCGGTATGGCAAGTCGATGGGAACTACAATTTTTGGATCCCGTTGTCCTCGCCCGGACATGCTGCCGTTAGACTTCTCAGCAATGGCAAGTTGATCCCCTGGCCCGACGGCACGAAGTTCGAATCGAAGGCGACAACTGCAAGCGAATGCGTCTATGCGAAGGCATTTGGCGCACGTACGTTCTTGTTTGCGAAGTACTCGTGCGACGAAACGGTCCATTTTAGCGCGACGCTACCGGACACTACGAAGGTCGAGACTGACATGGTCGTGCACCCGTACGGGGAGTTCGCTGCGCGCACGTACGATGCGGTCCTCGTGGACGACGCGAGCCTGTTACCAAGCGAACCTCTCTCTGATCATTTCTCTCCAGCGGCACCCGTACCCTTAGGTGCAACTGCGAAGGTCGCCGTTCGGGTTCAATTCGCGACAACCCCAGCTCCAAAACAGGTCGTTGTCTACCCGGAAGAACTCTCGTCGGTGAGCATCAACAACGGTAGCGCGATCACCGGCTCGAGCCCAACAGCTCTTCAGGCAGCCGCAATTGGCACTGCGACGGTAACGGGGACATTCACCCTTCCTCACCTGGGTCAACCCGACAATCCCTTCATGTTCCAAGGGTCGGGCATTGCAACTGTGATCGAACCTCAAGCACTCGCCAATCTGTGGACCGGATGGATCGATGACTACGTGGCCAATATTTCGGTGCAGGTCGGAGCTCCTTGTCGTGCGCATTTTCTCATGGGCGTATACGGAGCGACGGCCGCGACGCGTTATCAAAAAATGCTCAAGTGGGCCGACGCAACTGCGGCATTTGCCGATCCGGCATTTGCAACTCTCAATGTGACAACAGGTGACGTGTGTGGAGTGAAGCCGGGGGCGACCTTGCTTTCGATGTCGATCGGTACAGTGATCGCCAAACAGCGGGTCACAGTTCAAGCATCGCCAAGCGCTCCACTTGGGACACGTGTGGATCCGTCGCCACTCGTCATTTCGGCTGCGCGTGCAACAGGTGGCTGTACGTCGTTCAAACTATTTGCACGCGTTGGCACCGGTGTTGAAGAAGACGTCTCCCAGAACCCGACGATCACGGCTACGGTTTTTGTCGCGCAGCCGGACGGTGGCTTTGAATTTCCGTGGGCATCCTGCGGGGTGAAGACGGCCGGAACGGGGCTCGAATGTTGTGCCTACCCAGACCCGGGCACGAGCGCCAGGCCAACCACCACCGTATCGGTGTGGTATGCGAACGTAAGCGCAAACGCATCGTTGACCCAGCCGTAGCACCGCAGCAACCACGCACAATAGTAGTAAAGCTCTACCAAGCACTTCGCAGAATTAGATGCGCAAATCCGTGGGCGCGCGAAACGTCCGCCATGTCTGCTCCCGACGCGAAAAGGGCACCCACCGCATGCACGGCGTCACCTATGGTTCGCGTTGAAACCGCAATCTGCATGCGATCGCCTGCAAAGAATGGCTTTCGGTACGCGATCTCAATAGCGCGCCCCATCACCTGAGGTGAGCCTCCACGACGCGCAAGGTGGCGCACGGCAGCCTCCTCAAAGAGCGTGATGTACACCAGGGAATTCACGTGTTGGTTGCTGTCGGTATGCCGCATTCCGAAACAGATCTCGTGTGGATCCATTTCGAGCGACGCTTGCTCGTCGTCTCCTTCGAACCGAAGGAGCGTAGGTCCAATGCATTGCTCGAAGCGCGGGCCTGGCACCTCCTCAAACGCAATCAAATCGTCGACGGTGACACGACGTTGCTCACGAGGAGCAAGGGGCCTTGTGAACACATGTTCGGCAAACACGCGACCTGCCAGCCTCCGTTCACCTGCATTTGCGGGAGGCGGAAGAACAGTTCGTCCGAGGGGCGCGTGCGCGTTCGCCCACACGTTGAGAAAAAGTCGATCGACCGATCCAGCGGCCGAAACACTGTGGGAGATCTCGTAGCAACCGTCGCAATCGAGCGACGTCTCCACAGCAAACGGGCCATCGGTCCCCTCGATGCAAAGACGCGTCATGATGGGCACGATCCCGCGCGCGAGCAGCTGGGGAACGGCCGGGTGCTTCATCAGGGTTGCCTGCCATGTCGAGACGGACTCGGCGGTGGCAATGGTTTCCAGACGGATTTTTCCGTCCTGCGAAATATCTTCGTATCGCAGCGGAAGCTCGCCGCGTCCGCATTGATCGGGATGCGCCTCGGGTCTCGGGGGCAACAGGGATCGCATCGTGTTTGCTCTTCAGCTGAGCACGCGAAGCGAACCTCGCACAACCCCGTATCCGCTCATCACGCGAAGCTCCCGCCAGGCATCACGACCCGTCACGGATCCATCGAGCAAACGTCGGTACGCGCCAATGACGCGCCCGGTTTCCTCGGCGGTTTCGCGAACGAGTTCCACGCGAAAACGCTCGACCTTTCGCTCGCGCAGCGGTTCGATCACATCGGCTGCACTTTGCGCTTGCCCGTGAAACACGGTGTTTCGACAACCGACGTCGGCGATTACCGGATGTTCGTAACCGGCTCGGTCACGAAGGCTGACGGCGTGTCGATCGCAAGGCCGACCGCATGTTCGATGATCGCTTCCGTTCGACAAAAGCGCGGCAAATACACAGTGCTCCATATGAAAGAGCGGCATCGGGTGATGCACCACAACCTCGGCATAGGGACCCAGCTCACCGTTCAAGAGCTCAAGCAATTGAGCTGAATTGAGATCAAACGAGGGTACAAACGCGGACAGGCCGCGAAGAAGAGCCTCCGTTGCGGAGAGCCGGTTCACGAGGTTCAGCGAAAAGTCGCCAATCGTTTCGCCACCAAACGTGCGGCCCTCGTCGCTTAGCGCCTGAAGCGTTCCGAGGCTTCGAACCAGAAAGGCATCAGGTTCAAGGTCGTACAGGTACTTGTCGATCTTCTCTTCGCCTGGCTTTCGAACGCGTGGAGGCGCAACGCCAATGTACGATACCCCCGATGTGCGAAGCGATCGAAGAGCGACTCCCGTCCCGGTGAGCTCGAGGAAATCGAGATAGACACCATCGGCTCCCGCTTCAACCGCCGCCTGCGCTTGCTCAAGGGTTCGGCACAACGCAAAGAGACCTGAACGACGCACGCGATCTTTAGGCATTGACGGCGAGAGCGTCGAGGGCACCAGGCCATGTGCACGCAAAAGCGATCCTTCGAGTGCTGCAACCAGGGCGCGGCGTGCGCGATTGACGGCAGAAAACGGAAGAGTCACGCCGTCGCTCACGTCCCACGTTAGCTCGCGCACCACGAACGGCGTCTCGTGCATCTTGTCGAGCTTCGACAAGACCATCTCACGGGACAACGCATTCGAGCGTGCGCGTTCGAGCAGCACTTCCGTCTGCACTTGTGCGCGATGTGCGCGGATGCTCTTGGCTCGAAACTGCAGAGGCTCCCCTTCGCGGCCGTAAACATGAACGTCGATGGGCACGCGCGGATCTGCAATGAGTTCACGCACGGCACGTTCAGTGCCCTTGCCATGCGTTCGGAAGATGGCGCGTCCCTTTTTGCACAATCGCACGTCTTTTTCGGGCCCAAGCCACGCGCGGACGCGGCCCCCTTTCGCGATCTGACTCACGCGCTTGCCGTTCTCTAGGAGCTCCCACAGGTGCCCGCCCACTTCGCCAACGCCTGCGGGACCTCCCTCGACGAGCACCCCGTCACCGCGTTCGAGCGGCACGTTCGTCACAAATTCGAGCCAGGCGTGACCACCATGGTCGGCAACCGCATCGAGCTCACCCACTTTGATGCCGCGGTGGTCGCAGTGACGGCCCTCCACAAGCCTTTGATGATCCACGCCCGCCAAAAACCCGGGGCCTGATCCACGCGAAAACAACTGAAGCGCCAGCGCGCGCTCGCGCTCGAGGTTCACACTCGCGTTTTCCATCGCTGCGTCCACCGCGCGTCGATACAAATGCGTTGTCGCAGTTACATAGTCGGGGCCCTTCAGTCGCCCTTCGATTTTAAGCGAACGAACGCCAATGCGAACAAGCTCGGGCACCATCTGCGACGCTTCGAGATCTTCTGGCGAGAGCAAGTAGGCGGTGTCGCCAAGCTCACGAATCGATCCATCCACGACGAGTTCGTACGGGAGACGACACGATTGCGCACATGCACCACGATTGGCACTTCGACCGCCGATAGCTTCACTCGTGAGGCATTGTCCCGAGTACGCCACGCAAAGCGCGCCGTGCACGAACACTTCCAGTTCGACGTCCGTCGCGCGCGCGATGACTTCGATTTGTGAAAGCGAAAGTTCCCGCGCCAAAACCACGCGCCTTACCCCGAGCGATGCGGCGAACTCGACCCCGCCGGCATCTGTGCACGTCATTTGAGTCGACGCATGAATGCGCATCGAGGGAACCATCGCCGACACGAGCTTGGCAACCGCCCAGTCTTGCACAATCACCGCATCCACTCCGGCTTGCGCACATGAAACGATCGCCTCTTCCATCGCCTTTCGTTCATGGTCAAAAACGAGCGTGTTCAGAGTGACGTACCCCAGCACACCGTGCCGGTGAAGAAACGAAACCGCTTCCGGGAGCTCACTCGCAAGGATGTTTGTCGCTCGTGCCCGCGCGTTGAAGCCGGGTAGGCCGAAATACACGGCATCTGCGCCGGCACGCACGGCGGCTTGCATGCACTCAAAATCACCCGCCGGCGCCAGCACTTCCGTCATGACAGCGCTTGTCTAGCGCAGATATGGTGGTGACGCACAACAGTGGGGCTGGGTATCAACAATCGGGCGTTCTTGACAGGGAGCATGCATGAAAATTCCGACCGAGTCGGTAGGAAAAGCTGAGATTTTAGCCAAGCTCCAAGAGCTAAAGAAGGACGACTTCCCTTGGCGATCAGGCCGTTCATTTGCGTACACATTCGATGCAGGCCCCGAGGTCGAGGAGGTCGCGAAAGCAGCCTTCACATTGTTTCTGTCCGAAAATGCGCTCGACCCAACCGTGTACCCAAGTGTGCTGCGGTTCGAAAACGACGTCGTCAGTATGGCGCGCGCGCACCTCTCGGGCGATCGCAACGTCGTCGGCAACTTCACGAGTGGCGGCACGGAGAGCATTCTATTGGCCGTTAAAGCGGCGCGCGATTGGGCTCGTGCGCAACGACCCGACATCCACGCCCCCGAGATCATCCTCCCAATCACGGGGCATGCCGCATTCCACAAAGCAGCGCAGTACTTCGGCATGAACGTGGTGCCGACCGCGGTTGACCCTTCAACTTTTCGCGCAGACCCGAAAGCCGTTCTACAAGCGATCACCGAACGG
>JAHFDX010000621.1 GCA_023248785.1 Myxococcales bacterium | reverse complement strand
CACGCTCATGAAGACGAAGGGCACGATTTCTCCTGAGGATATCGACCTCTTTCTCACCGTCGATACTGCTCAGGATGCGGTTGATACCCTCACGAAAACGCTACAACATCTGTGATCGTTCCTTCGATTCGCCGCGTACCGTCTTTGGTCGTGACGTAGTACGCAACCAGAATCTCGCTATCGTCGAGCTCGACCGACCATGGATAACCAATGTCCGTGGTTGGCAAATCGTCCCGAAGAATGTGTTCGGGCACGTCATCGAGATTTTGGCTTGGCTCATTCAAGAGCCTCGCTCGTATGCCAAACGGTGCGTGTCGATAGCCGTACGTAATCAGCGTGCGGCCGTCGGAAAGTACAAGTGGTGTTGACGGATGACCCTTCGCATCGTGAAGGGTCCACGTCCACTCGGCCGTTGCGTCCATGTACGCCGAAACAATGCGGTCGTCGGCGCCCGAGGTTCGAAATAGTGCGCGCAGCAAGCCGTCGCGTGTGACGTAGAGGCTGGGCTCGAGAACATCGAGGGGTGGATCGAACGGGGGTTCCATCACGGACGCATGGTGAAAGGGGCCGCGCGGCGTTTCAGCCTCGTAGAGGTGTGCTACGAACCGTTCGCGTCCACCACGGCAATACGTGAGCAACTTGATCTTGCCATCGTGTTCACACAGCGACCCTCGTTGTGCCCCACCGTGTATAGCGCGCACGCGAGGTTCATCGGATGAGCCCGGAATCAACGGGAGATACGAACGTTTCGACCATGAGCGGCCTTCATCGGGGCTCGTCACCACGAATGCACCCCACGAAATGTAACTCATTATGTGTATTATTCCAGAGGCGCCGGGTGAATCAGGAACCTCTGTCACACTTGGGGGTAAGACCGCGTGGGCCGCTGCGGAAGTGAACGGATACCAAGAAAACGATGCGAGCACGATCGTTCCATCCCTCGTCCGGAGCATTGAAGGGTCTTGGTCGGCCACCTCGGGATCCATAGGCAGAATGGACAGATCACTCCGGGGCAGGAGCGTTTTTTGGTCGAGTTCCGTGACGCAAACATGCGAACGCGGGTCCCAATGGCTCGCCCATGCTGTTGCGGACTTGCGTAGTGCCGCTGGCAACGCCCACCGCGGATCGCGACCGCGTCGAAAGGCGAGAAGAAGCCTTCCGCCATCAAGGCGCACGAGCGAAGGAAATGCGCAGTGAAAGCGTGGATCTTCTACAAGTGTCAGGTGACGCACCCGTCAACGATACACGGGGCTTCTATTGCGCGGGAAGAACGGCTTGGCTCGTTGGTGAGAGTCGAATGCCAGCAGGATACGCGTAGCTCACCCAACGTGTGAATCGCGGATCGGCCTCGTTATCGCGTGGCAGATAGGTTCGCGGGCTACCCCAGCCCCAAACGGTCACTCCGATCTTCGCCGAACGTCCGGGCGCATTCGGCAATGTGCTGTCGATTGTGTGAACACCATTGTCGCACTGACCTTGCGGTTCAAAATTATCGCGTGAAAGATCGATGCGGGCGAATTCGAACTTTGCGCCGTCGATGGTTTGCCAGGACGTGATGGTGCCAAAACAATCGAGCTTTACGTTAGGCAACTGCCCGGTGTCTTCATCGCGTGCACGCACAATGACGAGATTCGTCTCCGGATACGTTGGATCGGTGAAGAAGGTGAATCGCGAACGATAGTGTGACGACGCGAGCACGTTGACGAACTCGGCGTCGCCTTCACCATCGAGATTCTGTCCTCCGGTCATGTACCCGGCAACGTAGATTGGATGGTTCGCATCTTGTGTGCGCACAACGAATGGGCCGGTGCTCCAGAACTCGGCGACTTCGCCTGCTCCAATCGAGGTTGGCGCTCCGATGGGTTTCGGCGAGTAGCTCAACGACGTTCCGGCTACGACTCCGACGATGCGCCACGGCACGGACTCCTCAGTGCCCAGGCGCGAGCGGTATCGCACGGCGACGTATTCGCTGCCAAGCGCTCGGATGGGTGGAATCATTTGGTGCGCGGTGTCCGCCCGCCGCATATCGACCGGAACATTCATGAGCGTAGATCCGCCGATGACACCGACGGGACGGCTCGTTTGAATGGCACTTCCGGTCAGTTCGGTCTCCTGCGTGAACTGCAGGTACTGGCCACTCTGCAACGTATAGGTGAGTGTGGCCCCCGCAAGGCCGCCTCCAACGTCGTTGCCTGCGACAACATCCACGCGTGGCCGCATTCGCACGACGGTGTTGTCCTCTTTTGCGATGATGGCGAGTGTCGACCCCAAGCGCTCTTCCGCGAAGTTCGTAGGTTTTGCATACGCATTCACAGCGACGTAGTTGTCGCCCCAAAGGTTCGTCGGCAACAAAAGCGTCGCGCTGGTCACGCGCGCGCGGCCGGCTCCAAACGGGAGCATTTGGTATGCGACAACGGGAACATTGGCAGTCAACCGGAATGCGACGCCTCGTCCGGTGCCATGAACCGCGGGATCGCCCACGACGGCAGGCGTGATGCCATCGGGGCACCCTGCAAGCCTGCGAGGAGCGATCGGATCGACGTCGGACGCGGCAGCTGGGTCGCGTGCGAGAAAAAGGATCGCCACCTGATCTTTTTCAAGACCCGTCTTCGAGTTGTAAGGGTCGTAGCGCATCGAGCGACCCTTGCCGACGGGGATGCGCGCAAACTGTTCGATAGGAAGCTCGCTGTTGCCGCGCGTTACGCGGAGCTTTGCTGGCTCACCGCTGTCCCACTGGTTGACAACCCACACCGCGTAGCAAGCCCCTGCAGCCTGGGGCGTGGTGTCGATGTTCAGGGCGTAAAAATCGCAGCCGTTCGAGGTATCGTTGCCGAGCGATTCGTCGCAAGGATTGACACACCGTGCACCGTCTTTTTCCGCCCGACACGACTCGAGCGATCCGCACTCGTGCACGCGGACGCCGCATTGGTAAATGTAAC
>JAHFDX010000620.1 GCA_023248785.1 Myxococcales bacterium | reverse complement strand
CGGTCCCAAATGAGCTTGTAGATCTTGAACTGCTCATCCTTTAAGTGTTTGCGCACCGATTCCGGCGACAGCTCGAGCGATGTGGGCCTTATGGCTTCGTGCGCGTCTTGTGCGCCCTTCTTTGATTTGTAGAAGTTGGGTTGCGAAGGCAGATAATTCGCCCCGTACTCGGATCCAATGAACTCGCGCAGCGCGTTGATCGCATCAGGCGAAACGCGTGTGGAGTCCGTACGCATGTAGGTGATGAGACCGACGGGCCCGCCGTCTTTGCCGAGGTCAATGCCCTCGTAGAGGCCTTGTGCGACCTGCATCGTTCGCTTGGCCGTGAATCCAAGTCGACTCACGGCGTCTTGTTGCAACTTGCTCGTTGTGTAGGGCGCAGGTGCATGTCGTTTGCGCTCACTTCGCGTGATCTTTGTAACTGAGAAAGTTGCTTTTTCGAGATCGGCTCGAAATGCGCTCGCGTCATCCGCATTCTTGACCGCCCACTTTTCGCCTTCGCGATGCGTGAGCCGCCCAAAGAACCACGGGGTCTTCGGTTGGTCGCCAAGCCGCAAACCTGCCGCACAGTTCCAATACTCTTCGGGAACGAACGCCTCGATTTCGCGCTCGCGATCCACGATGAGCCGCAATGCCACGCTTTGCACGCGACCGGCGGAGAGACCAAAGGCAAGCTTCGACCACACGAGCGCCGATACGTCGTACCCCACGATACGGTCGAGCACGCGCCGGGCTCGCTGGGCATCGTAAAGGCCGCGATCGAGTTCGCGCGGATGCGAGACGCCGTACTCGACGCCTTTCTTCGTGATCTCGTGAAACTCGACGCGCTGGGTCGGCTTCTTGGTGTTCTTCAGTTCTTCGGCGATGTGCCAGGCAATCGCTTCGCCTTCGCGATCCGGGTCGGTTGCGAGAAGAACGAGATCGGCTTCCTTCGCGGACGCTTTTAGCTCGGCGAGAATTTTCTCTTTTCCCTCGATGACTTCGTACGTTTCCAGGAAGCCTTTCGCGAAATCGATGCCCATTTTCTTGGGCAGATCCTTCACGTGTCCCTTCGACGCGAGAACCTCATACTTCGAGCCGAGGTACTTCTTAATCGTCTTCGCCTTGGCCGGCGATTCGACGACAACGAGCGTCTTACTCATTACGAATTCCTAAAAACATAATCATTTCAGCGGTTTAGACGACAGTCGATAGCCGCCAGGGACCTCTACTACTACGTCCTCTAACGAAAGCGTCAAGAGTTGCGCAAGAACCACATGCACCGACAGGCCTGTTTGTTCAGCCAACACGTCGGGATGCTGCGGCGTGTTCGAGAGAGTTCTCCAAAGTGTTTCGTCTGTGCCAGGGGGCTTCATTTTCAGCGGAATGGGTGCACCTGATAGGCGAAGGTGATCGAGAAGAACACGTTCACGCGTGAGGGGAATGGCGCCCCGTTCGAGTTCAGCGAGCGAGCCTCTAAAATTCGGACTCCAGGGAAATGCGGGAACGACAAAGAGAGGCTTCTGGGTCGTGCGCGCAATCCGCGCCGTGTGGAGCGAGCCCGATGGCATCCCCGCTTGAACGATGACAACCGCGTCAGACAGTGCGACGAGAACTCGGTTTCGATAGTGAAAGCCGGCCCGCAGAAGGTCACGATCGGTTGGTCCGGTCCATAGAACAGCGCCTCGCGATTCAAGGATCTCGTGCACCAGAACGTCGTGCTCCGGCGGATACGTACGAGGATGTCCGGAAGGCAACACGCACCATGTTCGGCCCCCTGCGGCGAGCGCTCCGCGGTGGGCGGCCGCATCAATCCCAAGGGCGCCGCCTGATACGATGACTGCGCCGGCGCGAGCCAATGTTTGCGCAAGATCGAAGGCGTAGTGCTCGGAGTCGGGAATGGGCTCCCGCGTGCCCACGATCGCGATCGTCGTGCGTGCTTCGAGCGAGCCGCATACCGCGAGCGGATACAGGAACGAAAAATTGTGGAGGCGATCAGGCGTGTGTGTGGAATCGAACCAGCAAGGCGAGTGCACGCGCGGCATCGGACGATCGCGCGTGGAGGTTGCCTGCCAGCCTCATGTCATCTTGTTTCCTTATGACATGGGGGCGGTCAATGCTTGATGCGGGAGTACACTTGCACCACCACCTCGCCTGAGCCGCTCTTGGCGTGGATGTCGAGTTTGTAACTCACGGGGAACGGAAAGATCGGGCAGGTTGCTTGCGCGCCGCCCGCGATGACGGGACGATTGTTGACGGCCTTCGCTTGCATGAACGGGACGGTATAAAATGGCGGTGCCATGAGGTCGAGGTCAAGCACCCTGACGATTCCCGGAGGCGAAAAGCCGAGGATCGTGTAGCACTTGCCGGCGGTCATCGGGACCATGATGCTGTCGTGGGCGCCTTCGGAGAGCACCTTCTTAAAGATGGCTCCGTCGGGCTGCATATCTTTTGCGTACACCATCCGCTGCGCTTCAAGACCCGCCTCGCTCACGTTGCCTGCCAAGGTTCCGAGGCCGAGGGAACTGCCAAGTGAACCAAGCAATTGGCCGAGGTCTGGGCCAGTGCTGGCAGGCGGCGCCGTCGCCGTGCTCCCGGTGGGCGGAATGAACGGACCGCCCGTGGAAGCAGGCGGATAATACGATGGCGACGTGGGACCGTTTGCGCACGGATATCCGGGTGGAACGCTTCCGCATGGTGGAAGCTGACCCATCGCGGTGGAACCACTGCCGGTCGTGTTCAGCGGGGTCTCCGCCGGCTTGTCTTTGCATGCTGCGGAGATCGGTAACCCTGCGGCGAGAAACAGCAAGCCAATGGACGCGCGGCGCATGATGCCTGTGGAAGAATTCATCCGGGAAGCCTCCGTGTTCGTTGCATCTCACTCTATTGACGTACGAACTTCAATGAAAACGCAGTTTTTTCCGAGCACGTCCCCGCGGGGAATTGCCAGCGTCTTACGTC
>JAHFDX010000619.1 GCA_023248785.1 Myxococcales bacterium | reverse complement strand
CGCGCATCCAAGCGGCATTGTCTTGAGTGACCGAGCGTCAGGGCCTCGCACCCAGACACTGCTGCGTCTCATGGCCGTACCGGCTCTCGTTGACGTGCAAGGACTCTTTCGGTGGGCGTCTGACGGTGATGTGGTTCTCGTCGATGCCGATCACGGCCTTCTCATCATCAACCCAAGTAAGAGCGAAGTCGCCGTTCTTCGCGAGGCCAAACGCGCCGTCCAAACCAAAGAACCCACCGACTAGGGTGTCCAACGGTGGGCGATGGACGAGTTGACCCCAACACGCGCAACCGACGTCTCAATCTCACGCTTCGAAATGAGCTACCCGCTCGGCCCGCTCGACAGGCTACGCAAGAAACACTTCATCAGCATGCGTCGTCACCGAGCGGGCGCCGTCGTATTTGCGGCGTTGACCTTCACGGGTGCCGCCATTCTCCTCTTGGCACATACTCCTCTGGCGCCGCTGGAACTTCACCGATGGGTCGTGCTCACAGACGCCGATCGCGCCGTTGATTCTCGCACGGCAGCCGTTCTTCTGCTTCTGTGCGCAGCGGGGGTCTATTGGCAATCGCGCATGCGCGGAGTCTCCATTGATCGCGACTGGATCGAAGTCCGCGAGGTCTTCTTACCCACGATCCCTCGATTTCGACGGTGGTCATGGATGCAAGTCACTCGCATCGTGATTGACACTTCCCGCATTGATATGGAACTCATCGACGGACGCATCGAGCGAATCAACGAAGTATTTCGATTTGCGGAACTCCGCGACTACATCGTTGCGATGGCTCAACGAAAGCGCGTTCCCATCACCTTCGGTCCGTAATAATGGCCATGCACGCGTGTTCGATTTCGGCAACCGTGCGCGTCACAAACACCCGCCGAACGCACCGTTCGTACTGAGCCATCGCGCTATCCCCCGTCCACGCGACAGGGGACTCCGGACACAGCCAGTAGACGGATCGCGCGCGCATCGCCAATCGCTCGAGCTCCGACACACCTGCAGGGCTTTGGTTCGTGCGCCCATCGCCAACAATCATTACGGTGGGCTTCTTCGTTCCACGCAAACGCTTTTCAAACGAATGAAACGCCCGCGCATGGTTCGTGTTGGCAAGCAGCAACGTCGACGCGTGCGTAGCAATCGCTTCCGTCAGATTGATTCGACTCGCCTTGGACTTATGCAAACGAATGGCATCTGCAGCGAATAGCCACACCTGCACGTGAGCAAAGAGTTGCTCAATCAACGACACGAGCTCAACCACGAGGTTGCTCATCGCGGCCATCGAAGGGCTCACATCACAAAGAAGGACAATCCGCGGCGGCTCCTTTCGCCTCTTACGGTTGGCTATCCGAATGGGAACGGTCATCGATCGCATCGCCATTCGAACCGTCTTCCGCGCATCGAGGCACCGCCCGTTGCGCGCGCTTTGCAAAACGCGAACGCGAAACTTCAACCTCAGCGCCGCAGCCTCAAGGCTCCCTCCCCTTACAGGAGGTTCGAATGGAGGCGTGGGCGAATTCTTCATTCGCTCATTCTCAAAAGCACGCGCCTCAACGAGCGTCCGCACACGCGAAAGCTCGACCACGAGCCACTGACCGAGCCCGCCGACAATCTCGCGCGCACGCGCATCACCCACAGCCCCCGCGAGCAGCACGCCCAAACGCTCCAGATGGGCGTGTGCGGGCCGGAGTCCCAACTGCTCCGCCAGTCGATGGGTAACCGCTCCGACGTGCTGCAACGCAATTCTGTCGTCAACAAAGCGGGCAATGCTTGCATCGACGGATGACGTTGCACCCGAGACATCGAGTCCCTCGACGCGAAAATATTCGTCGATGAGCCAGCGTTCCTCCGTATCGATGCGCAATGCATCCACGAGAAAGGCCAACGAAGGCCGTCGATGGGGACAAAAAAACGCCTGGAAACACTCGTCAAAAGCTCCTCGACGCGCCTCGGTTACGCCGAACACCGAAGCAAATGCCAGCCGCATCGCATAGGCGTCGTCGATGCCCACGCATGCAGCTGCCTTTACCGCGTCTGTGACTTGGGTCGGCGCAATTCGAAAACCATCACGGCGCAGAGTCCACACGAACTCGTCGATGATGCGCACCCACGTGACATCGCGCTCAAGCACACTGCGATCGTAGGGCACGTGTGTTTCAAGCACCAACTGAGAAACATTATCCAGCGGTTATCGCGTCGACCTCGATCTCGACGAGCATCCAGTCTTCAATGAGCCTTCGCACTTCCACCATCGACGTGACAGGTCGCACCATACCGAACACTTCGGCATGTGCCTTTCCGATCGACCCCCAGTCGCGCGCAATGTTCGTGACAAACATTCGCGTACGCACGACGTCGCCGAACGCAGCGCCGACCTGCGAAAGCGATCGCTCGATCATTCGAAGCACACTCTTGGTTTGCTCGTAGGCATCCGCCGAGCGAGCTTCCACGCTTGGAGCGGTTCCCGAAACGAAGATGTGGGGCCCCACCTTGGTCAACCGCGAGTATCCAATCAACGATTCCCACTTAGCGCCTGAAGCCACGTTTGTCCGAAGCATCAACGCGCAAGATGCCACGGAAGACGACACCGAGCTACGACAGGAATTGCGTGCCTACTACGTGCAACGTGCGCGACGATGCGCTCCGGAAACCAAGGAAATTCATTGACACTACCCCTCGCGAGATTATGGTTTCCGCTCCCAAAGCACCCATAGCTCAGCTGGATAGAGCACTGGTCTACGGAACCAGTTGTCGGAAGTTCGAATCTTCCTGGGTGCGCCCTTGATCAGCACGATCGACGAGTATTGGATGCGGCAGGCTCTCGCAGAAGCCGACCTCGCAGCCGGGCGAGGCGAGATCCCTATCGGGTGTGTCCTCGTCCAGGGTGGGACCGCCATCGCCACCGGTTTCAATCAACGCGAGGAACGCCGTGACGCAACGGCTC
>JAHFDX010000618.1 GCA_023248785.1 Myxococcales bacterium | reverse complement strand
TATTCCGCGTCCACAGGTTCACAGCGTTTGCGGCCGCAACTTGCTGATATTCCTCGCAATGCAATCCGTCACGTTGGACCTGTCATTGTGACGAATGGCGCAATCTTTGGCGTTCTTGCGATGCTCGGTCACCCTTGGCTCTATCTGTTGTGGATCGCTTCGTACCTAACAACGTTCAGCCTGTTCTTGCGCGTTCGATCCATCGCCGAGCACGCGTGCACAGAGCGTTCAAACGATCCTCTCCGGCACACGCGAACTACGCTGGCCGGGCTTATTGCGCGGCTCACGGTGGCGCCTCATCACGTCAACTACCATCTCGAACACCACGTTCTGATGAACGTTCCGCACTACCGACTGCGTGAGTTACACAACGTTTTGCGCGAACGCGGTGCTTTCAATGCGAGCAACTTTGCAATCGGCTATTTCGACGTGCTGCGCAGCGCAGTTGGGCATCCTCGCGTCGCAAACGGGCTCGACGGAGCGCCATGAGAAAGATCGCCGAGAATCCAAGAGCTCCCGATGCGCTCGAAGGCGAATACGAGCAACCTGCCGGGGACCTTTCGTTGCGCGAGAACGAATCTCCGTTCGAAGGGCTCACGTTCGGATCACTATCGCGTTCCGGGAGCAGCACAACACGGACAGAATTGCGATTCTCTCCCTCATGTTCAAGCTGAGCATAGAGAACCTTTGCGCCATTGGGCACTTGAAGGGTCGCCTCATAGTGCGACCTCGACGACGCAAGAACAAGCGAGCGTCGAATGTCAAAGGCGGCCGTTGGAGTCGAATCCTGCGTTGTCCACTCGATCGGTCGATCGAATCGCACGAGCAATGTTGGAGCTTCGGCAAACCCCGTTTGATCAAAAACCCTAAAGGTGGCAGCGCGCAGTGAATCGAGCGGAGCTTCCAACTGCACTTCACTCGTACCCTGCGCATCAGCCGGCATGAACACAGACCCCGTTTCATCAGGGCGCACGAATCGTTCGCACGCTTGATCCAAACCACGTGTTGCAAGCGCCCTGCGAAGCGCATCGATTGTTGGCGCCCCGGTCAACTGAGTTGCAAGGGCCTCGGCAAATTCAGAGGCCGTCAACGTCGAGTACCCTTGGTGTGAGACCATCGTCTGCCCGATCGCATGGTCGAATGCTCGCGCGTCCTTCACGTGAAGGCTTGTCCTGACTTCCCACAGTGCACTCGCAATCGCTATGCCATCTCGGTGGGCTTCGCCGGTCGGCCTGCAGACGTACGTTCCCGCGATCGATCGCAGACCGAGCTCACCCGATGCGCTCTCGCCCGCGGCGTACTCGCCGATGGTCGCGTCGTTACCAAGGACCGCTGCAAAATAGTCAGCAAGACCTTCGTTGAGTGCAACGGGACTACGCGTCGTTCCCCACGCATCGCGTCTTACGCCCTGCAGACCCATCGTACGCGCAACAAACCAATGTGTAACTTCATGAGTTATAATATCGCCGTCGTACGCAAAATTTCGGTGCGCTCCCCTCCCAAGCAGCAAGACGGGCCCACGGACACCGGCGCGTTCAAGAGACTCAGACGGGGTGTACCCGAAGAGCGCGTTCGATAACGGCTCGTAACGACGCGCCCCGTTCGACGCGATCTCGACTTGCCCGTTTACAAAAATAGACAGCGAGCCGAGGACCTCGTCGGACAGATTCGTCACGTCGGAGAGGTACGCAATCGCCCGCGTTGCATGGTAGTAAGCAGACACTTCCGCGAATGGGTCCGGGTTGCTCGAATCATACGGCGCATAATCGTAAGCACCCGCGGCGTTGGGCATTGCCGCTGAAACGAACCGGAGACACCCGCACGATGGATCGACGTACATCGAGCGAACTGCAACGGTCGGCGAGGTCAACGCGTTCGACGTCGGCGCAACCGCAAAGGCCTCCATGGTCGCTTCGGCGGTGCGAACGGGATTGTGCTGAAAAACCCGACCTTCACTTGCATACGCGTCTCCACCAAGCGTGGCCACGGCGACGCTCCCAGCGACGAAGGCCGCAAACGCCAGGAACCAAGTTGCAAGCGCGCGGCCCACACCACGGCCACTTCAAATCCCGATCCATGTGCATTTTTCAGGCAAAGGAGCTCAAAGGCGCGCGCTATTCGCGTCAGCTGATTGACGCAACTCATCCTTGCGGGCCAACGCACTGACAGCACATACTAGAAGGGCCCTTACCGAAAGGGACGAAGGAGGTGCTCGGTGGACCTTCAGCGGATGCTCGAACGCTGCGTTCGCGATCAGTGGTCAGTGAACGATCTCGACTGGTCGCGAAAGCCAAAAGCGATGAACGCGGACGATGAAATGGCGTTCGTGCAGCTCTTCACGGACATGGCCGCCATTGAGCGACTCGCAGCAGCACTATTTCGCGAGCAAGGAAAGCGGTGCAAAGATCCGACGCTGCGTGCCATCTTCGACACGTTTATTGTCGACGAATTCCGCCATTCGCAGTGCGCTCAAATGCTCGCGGACTACTACGACGTCCACCACCACAAGAACTATCGGACATGCCCGGAACTCACGGCATTTACGCCCCATTTCATCGACGCAGTCCAATATGTGTCCGACGACGTTGCAAATGCGTACATCACCGGCGGCGAGCTGATGCTCGACATCGCGCTCCTTCGCAGCATCAACGATTACGTGGCCGACGACATGAGCAACGAGGCCATGCGCCTCATCAACCGCGACGAATCACGCCACATTGCGATCGACTACCACATGGTCGAGTACTACGCATCAAGTGCCTACACGCGCGACCTCGAGACTCGGCCGAAGGCGGCATTCCTCACGCGAGCGAAAGCGTTTCGCGCCTTCGCCGGCGTGATCTACTTCGCGCGTCCATTCTTCAAACGCGTGTTCTTCGAGCCAATGGAACGTGTAGATCCGAGCGGTGTTCGCCTGCGTGAAGCGATCAAGCGGTTTCAAGCGCTGCG
>JAHFDX010000056.1 GCA_023248785.1 Myxococcales bacterium | reverse complement strand
GCTCCGTGCGGAAAAATCCACGTGAGGACCCCAATCGACACCGCGCATGCGACGAGCTTTCGCGGCCACGATCCAGCGAGCAAAAGGGCACTGAGCGCCATAGCAAACAAGATGGCGCGTAGCCCGTAACCTTGCGCTGCGACGACGAACGACAGGCCCGCGACGCCAACGGCGAGTCGTTCGCGATGAAAGCGCGGGAGAAAAACGAGGTATCGAAGATCTGAAAGCACATGTGGGACGCCCAAGATGAGGGGCGAGACGGCAAGCAGCCACAGAGGGACGACATGAGTGAGTACGAACGTGACCACGACTGCGCTCATCCCAAACACAGCGATGCGTGCTTCGCGGCGTGGCAACCATTGAGCCCAAGAGGAGAACGTCCTGATCGCCGACGTACGTAACCGGTCGGCGGTTCGCCAAGGGACAAGCATTGGTTCGGACGTCAGGACAGACGACAACAGGGAAGTCAATGCCGGCACGACCCCTCAAACGTAGCAGTCCCCTCCTCATAATTCCTCCACTCGTCGTGGGGAGAGGAGGCAGTCTCGTGACGGCGTGCGGGCACTCGGGTAAAGCAGAAGGTCGCATGATCGACCGAAGAGCCTCCGAAGTTCGTCGCGCATTTCTCGAGTTTTTTCGTGAAAAAGGGCACGAAATCGTGCCGAGCGCCCCCCTTGTTCCGGCCAACGACCCAACGCTTATGTTCGCCAACGCGGGCATGGTGCAGTTCAAGGACGTGTTCACTGGCAAGGACAAGCGCTCCTACACGCGCGCGACTTCCAGCCAAAAATGCATTCGCATTTCGGGCAAGCACAACGATCTCGAGAACGTCGGCGTTACCGCGAGGCACCACACCCTCTTTGAGATGCTCGGGAATTTCAGCTTCGGTGACTACTTCAAGGAAGAGGCGATTGCGTACGCGTGGGAGCTCCTTACAAAGGTCTATGGAATCCCTGAAAAGCAACTCGTTGTGACCGTTTTTGGTGGCGATGCGTCGCTTTCCCTTCCGGCCGACACCGAGGCCCGCGACATTTGGAGCAGAGTCACTGGCTTCTCCGACGAACGCATCATCGACATGGGCATGAAAGATAATTTCTGGTCGATGGGCGAAGTCGGCCCGTGCGGACCGTGCACAGAGATCCATTTTTTCCACGGTGGCGACGCAGACATTTCGGGGTTTCACAATGACCCCGCTCCGGATGGTCGCGGATGGGTGGAAATCTGGAATCTCGTGTTCATGCAGTTCGATCGGAAGCTCGAAGGGGGCGTGCCGAAGCTCGACAGGCTTCCAATGCCGTGCGTTGACACAGGCGCCGGCCTTGAGCGCATGAGTTGCGTTCTTCAGGGCAAGACCAGCAACTACGAAAGCGACCTTCTGCGCGCACTGGTGGACAGGGCTTCTGAGATTTCGGGCAAACCATACGGCGGGTCACAAGAACCCGACGACGTCTCCATGCGCGTCATTGCAGATCATGCACGCACCTCGGCGTTTCTCATCGCGGAAGGCGTGTATCCCGATCGAGTCGGGCGCGAGTATGTTCTCCGGCGCGTGATGCGCCGGGCAATCCGCCACGGACACCGATTGGGTATTGCACGCCCGTTCTTGCATGAAGTCGCGCTCGAAGTCGTGAAGTTGATGGGTGACCAGTACCCCGAGCTCGAGCAGCGCAAGGCAAGCGTAGCTTCCGTGATCGAGCAAGAGGAGGTGCGTTTTCGTGAGACCATTGATCGCGGGATGAAGCTCCTTGATGAGGAAATCTCGGGTCTAAAAGGAAGGAGCGCACGCGTTCTCTCCGGCGACGTTGTGTTCAAGCTCTACGATACGTACGGCTTCCCTCGCGACCTTACCGAGGTTATCGCGAGCGAACGCGAACTTGACGTCGACGGGGAGAGATTCGATGCCTTGCTCGAAGAACAGCGAAAGCGAAGCGAAGGCTCACGCGTGGGCGAGGTTGCCGTCGAGGACGTATGGCGCGCTGTGAACGACATCGTGGTAAGAGAGCATCCACAGGGTGTTCGCTTTACGGGTTACGAGCGTGAAGACGGGGAAGGGAAGATCCTCGCCCTCGTTGTGAAGGGAGCCTTGGCGCAGCAGGCGGGTCTTGGCGACGACGTCGCCATTGTAACAGATATAACTCCATTTTATGGGGAGTCCGGCGGGCAGGTGGGTGATCGAGGCACGCTGCGTGCCGAAGGCGACTCCGGCGAAGTTTGCGTGACCGACACTCAAAAACCTCTGCCGGGGTTCACCGTGCACATTGGCAAGGTCGAAAAGGGTGGCGTACGTGTTGGTGACATCATGAAACTCGAAGTGGATCACGCGGCGCGATCGGCTACGCGTCGAAACCACTCGGCGACGCACCTGCTTCACTGGGCGCTTCGCGTAGTGCTCGGGGATTCGGCCACCCAGAAGGGCTCGCTCGTGGGCCCCGATCGTCTTCGCTTCGATTTTTCGTGGGGATCGGCGCTGTCGCCCGAGCAGATTCTGCGCATTGAGGACTTAGTGAATACAAAGGTGCTCGGTAACGCACCGGTCATCACGGAGGTCGTTGCGATGGACGATGCCCGTAAGCGCGGAGCCATGGCGATCTTCGAGGAGAAGTATGGAGATGTTGTTCGCGTTCTCACAATGACGAGCGACTCCGTCGAGCTTTGCGGTGGAACCCACGCGCGCGCGCTGGGAGACATCGGGATGTTCAAGATTCTATCTGAAGGCGGGCTCGCAGCCGGGGTTCGGCGTATCGAAGCGACGACAGGTTTCAATGCGCTTCGCTACGTGCGCGATACGGAGGCTACGTTACGGATGGCAGCTCGAGCGATCAAAAGTGCACCCGTGGAGTTGCCAAAAAAGATCGATACTTTGGTCGAGCGCGAACGTCAGCTTGAGAAGGAGATTGCGTCTCTCAAACGCGATCTAGCGATGAGCGGCGGTGGCTCAGGTGGTGGTCTGCAAGCCATGCTTTCCGATGCGCGCGATATCCCTGGGGGCAAAGCCCTAAGCGTTAAGGTCACCGGGGCCGATGCTGCGACGTTGCGCGAGATGGCTGAAAAGCTGCGCGACAAGCTAGGTGACGCGGTGGTGCTCGTTGCGACCACGAGTGAAGGCAAAGTGTCGATGGTGGTCACCGTCGCAAAATCGCTCGTGGAACGTTACAAATCGGGCGACATCATCAAGCGTGTCGCGCACGTGGTTGGCGGCTCGGGCGGAGGTCGCCCCGACATGGCGCAGGCCGGGGGGACGCTGGTCGACAAAATCGACGAAGCGCTTGCAGTATTCTATCAAGTGTTTCAATAGCGTGGCACGGCTACTTGGTGCCTGCCTTCTTGCACGGCGCGCCGCCGTCTTTAGGGGACGTTGTCGACGGCCCCAACGTTGTTGCGTCGATCACGTCGGAATCGGGTGCCAAATTCGCATCCGGCGATCCGTCGGCACGCGCGTCAACGTTGTCTGAGGCATCGGGTACACCCGCTTCGGGAGGCTCGTTGTACATGGTCACTCCCAAACCCCGAAGCCAGCTGTCGATGTTCTCGAGGCGCGTGTGCCTACTGTACGTCGCGCCGCCATCCCGTGAATAGTTTGCCGTCGAAGCCACCCCGACGATACGGCCGCTGTCTGTGCCTCGAAAGGCAGGCCCTCCGGAGTCACCGGGGCATCCAAATACGGGTCCGTTCGTTTGGATGATGGCGGTGTACAACTTCTCGATGGCCGCAATGCCATGGCGGCGGACGCCCGCTCCAGTACCAACGTCATCTTCAAATTGATTGCACCCATAGCCAACGAAGGTGAGTGACCCACCGAGAGTCATCGGCAACGTGTCGACCTTTGTGATGCCAACAGTGGATGCAGGCGCGGTTGTCAACTGAACGATGGCGACATCGAACTGCTCGTACCAAGGAATCGATGGATCTCCGTACGAGGGATGCCGAGTGAGGATTTGGGCGGTGTAGGGCTCACTCCACGATGGTTCACTTTGCCCGCGCGACAGGGTCACCTTGTCGCCCGCAACAAGGCCCTCAAAGCAATGCGCGGCGGTAAGCAGCAGGCGATCGGCGACGCGAGCGGTGGTACACGATCGACCGAGCGCGAGGGCCTTGATCACGCCGGGATAGTCCGCTGCGGACGACGTGGTTCCGTTGATGAGCGGACTCTCGTCGACGCATGTGTCTTCTGCGATGGAACCCGAACACGCGATCGGCGCGAACGAACTTAGCAGCACAAGCCTGAAGAAGGAGCGATGGTGGCGGATCGTCGTGCGCATGGTGATCGCGTTCTGAATGTCATAACGTACAACGCGTGTTTGCAACTTCGTTGCGGTGGACTCGTTTGCGTCTCGAACGCCGCCTTGCGAAGCGCATTGTTGCGTCGCCCGCGTTGTGTCGATTGTTGACCGGCTGGCGCTCTCGACCGATCGGAGGGCGTACGGTTCATCCCGAGCTGGCGGCGATGCTGCGTTTGTCCGAGCTTACTGGGGCGAAAAATAACGCAACGCTCACGCCCGAGCAGGCGCGTGTAGAGCTGGCTCACTCGGTCGCGGTGGCCGCTGAAGCGCGACGTACGGATGTGCTCACACGCGATCTCTCATTTGCGAGAGAGGGTGAACGAATTTCTCTTCGCCTGTATTCGCCGCTCGGGTTGACGTCGCCCGCGCCGGGTATTCTCTACCTTCACGGGGGTGGATGGGTGACGGGCGACCTCGACGTGTACGATTCGTTTTGCCAGCACCTCGCTGGCGATGGAAGAGCACACGTGATGTCGGTTGCGTATCGACTTGCGCCGGAACATCGCTTCCCATCTCAGGTGGAGGACTGCGTCGCCGCATGGCGGTGGTTCGCCACCCAACTTGACGAGCTCGGCATCGACCGATCTCGCGTGTGCGTTGCGGGGGATAGTGCCGGAGGAAAACTGGCGACCGTTGTGGCGCGCGAAACTGCGGGCGATGCTGTGAAGCCAGCACTTCAAGTGCTCATGTATCCGGCACTCGACGCCACGTTCTCGAGCCCATCTCACGATTTGTATCGCGACGGGTTCTTCCTCACACGGGAGTCCATCGATTGGTATCTGATGCACTACGCGGGTCCTTCACCCGATCGGCGTCATCCGCGCCTCTCCCCCCTCTTGTCCCCGCTACCGCCGCCCGACGTTCCGGCGGTCATCTACACGGCCGGCCTTGACCCATTGCGTGACGATGGTTTGCGGTACGCGGATCGCTTCCGCGAAGCAAACGTAGCCGTTCACCAGCGCGAGTTTGGCGACATGGTCCACGGGTTCTTGCTCATGGGTGGGCTTTCCGGGGCAGCGTTGCAATCGGCGCGTGCGATCCGCGAATCGATTGCCCGGGTGCTTCACGCAAAAGACATCCGTCGCGCCGTTCGCGAACTGTAGAGTTGGGCGCTGTCCTACTTGAATGTAACTATTCGTGTTACAATAAACGAGCGGCCGTCCTTGAGCTTGCCGCCGAGTTCGACCTCGACGTCTTTCCCCGACCAGCTCTCCTCCGATAAGGTGCTTGAGGCACCAATGGGCTCTGCATTGGCATCTGCGTCCTTCGTCCCGCAGGCGTAACCGAATGCGACCTTACCGCTCCCGTTGTGATCCAGCGCAAGATCGAGCGCGGTGCTGCCCTTCGCGGGGATGGTCCAAGGTGAGGAGCAACAAATGCCGCTGCCTCCGCTGCATTGCGACTCGGAACCAGCCTTGCCGGCATACCGTGCGAGAAGGTTCTCTGTGACCTTGATGTAGTCCACCGTTTGAACGGGAGAATCCGTCGTGTTTGCAACGGTAAGCCGTAAGCGATAGCTCTCTTTGCACGCCGTCTTCATGGGGGTATCGACGGCATTCCCCGACGAGTCCTTGCACGATTTTACGGTGCGATCGGCGTTGAGCTCGCACTTCGTTCCGTCCGTTGTGTACGCAGTGCAGGTGGTTACTGGCGTGCCACCGTCGACGCTTGCGGGCGCCTCGGGGCACGACTGGCTGACAAACGCGGTCACCTCCGAACACGCCCAGCCGCTCACGGCCGCGGTTTGAGCGTCATCAACGGAAAGCAAACCGTTGCCGCCCGATCTTGAGCAGGCAAGCGCCGCGATGATTCCAACGATAAATGGGGCAATTCCAATGCGACGCATTTTAGTATTCCTACGCGACAAGCCGGCTCCTCAATGAGCCCGGCCGGTCGGGTAGCACGTGGGTTCGAGCCCGGCAAGGGGGGCGCTTAACGCCCGGGCAGGACTTTTCGGCCGAGATTTCCGACTGCGACCGAGGCATTCATGTAGAGGGCAGGAAGCCAGAGGGCCACGCCGAGCATGTCTGGCTGCGTGTAGCGAAATTTACCGGCGGCGACCAGAGAGGCTTCGACACCGCAGCCGACGATAGCCGTAAGGATCGCGAGCACGATCCCTTGCCAATGGCGATCGAACACCGCCCAGATTGCGGCGAACGCGAGAAGGAGAAGAACGAGTTTTGTGGCGCTCGAAACCGGCAAATACGCGCTCATCCAATAGGTAACTGAAAAGAGTACGATTTGGAGCAGAATGCTCGGCCAGCCAAAGCGGCGAGGTGCACGTCCGACCCGGCGATCGAAATCGGCGTGCGTGGTGCCAATGGCGAGGCTCGCACCTCCAAACAGTGGTGGAACCCAAACGGCCATCTTCCAAATCCACGGATGCGTGTACTCCGTTGCCCCGCTGTGGGTATGCAGCCCGTCGAGGAGCGAGCCAAGCACGACACCGAACAAAGCGAGGATGAGGACCCCGAGCGCGCGAGTTCGATTATACTCCGCTACGCTCATCTCGTTGGGATCGGCATCTTGAGCGGGAGGAGCCTTAGCGGAAGGGGCCTCAGTGGAAAGGACTGGCGCGATGCGAGAAGGTGCTTGCATGTTGGGTGTCTGGGTTGGGGTGGCGTGCGTTGGTTGCACGAGCGAGGAGGCTCGCACCGATGCTTCGACGACGCAACCGACGGACGCTTCCGCGGATTCATCCTTGGACGCGGGGGATGCACAAACCGTGGTCGACGCCGCCTTGTCGCCCGGCGAAAAAACGGTGCTCTTTGTGCCTTCCTCAGCCGGCGGAACCGAGGGCATCGCCATTGAACTCACCATCCCAAAGAAGGCACGTTTTTCGAACGGAGAGGCCCCGGTGGTGGTGTTCGTCGACGGCGGATGGGGCAGCGAAGGGATTACCGGTGTGAAATACGATCTGACGCCGAACGGCTTTATCCAAATCAAGTTCAACTATCCGGGTGGCGGCAGAGACAGTTCGAAGAGCGGAGGGACGTTCGACACGCGCGGTCCCAACTGCATCATGGCGCTTCGCGACGTGGCGCGCTTCGCGCTTGGCAAGATCTCTGACAGCAAGGGAATCGCTCTCTCGAATTATGCGGGCGGGGTGAAGGTTGCGTCCAAGAGCGTTGGGCTTGTTGGCTTATCGAATGGCGGAAACGCGACCCTTACGACAGCGGGCACGCACGCGTCTGATCTGAAGGAGCTCGGATGGATTGCCAACTGGGAGTCACCCGTCGGCGACGGCATGCCCGGCGGTGAAGCGGGTGACAAGACGACGGGTGTCAACCCCGCATACTCGGAAGCAACAGGGGTGTGGGACTATTCGAAGCTCGTGTATTCCGCAGCCCTCAAACTTCAAAAGGACCCGCAGAGTCCAGCGCTTACGGGTGGATTTTTTTGGGACTTCAACCAAAACGGTCAAGCCGATGGAACAGACTTTGCGCCCTTGCCCGTCAGTGCGGACACGTTGGCCTACTACTCGGAGGGGCTCATCAAGGCGGCCGTCGCGAAGGGGATTTATCCAAGTGCGCCGCCTTCGCATTTTGTAGATGAGACCAACACGGTGACATTTTGGCAGTCACGCAACGCGATTCATCATTTATCAGAGGTGGCAACGCAGCTTCCGAATCTCCTGTTTGGTGTCGAGGCGTCGGCTGAAGATCACGTCCAGGCAGCATCGAATCACCCGCATGTCGTTGCGCAATACATGGGGTTGAAAACTGCCGGCCTCAAGTTCGTTCGATTGTGCGCAGACCGCGCGTATGTGGAGGCGTTGCTTGGAAAGTCGGCATCCGAGGCGAAGGACAACGAAGCGAACCAGACGATCACGTACGCACAGATGACGGGTTTGGTAAACCCGGAGTCGTTAAACCTCACCGTGACGATTCCAGCACTCATCACCGAACTCGCCGATCGCGCGCAGGCGGGAAACACGGAAGTGAACTTGTCGAAGGTGGTCACGCCCTAGTACCGCGAGTCGATTGAAACGAGGGCTCATTCAACGCCCCCTTCGCTGGCGAGGGCGTTGAATGAGCCCCAATTTCCAATGGTTTGACTCGCTGTGGTGACTTTGTGATGTAGCTCGATTCAACTGAAACGAGGTACCAGGTCATGGGATTTGCGATTGCACATCGGGCAGTCTTTGTAGTCGCACTCGCAATGGCGTTCCGCGAAGTCTCAGCGAATGCAGCGGACCCTCCAAGAGAGGCTGCAAGCTCGAAAGTTAATTGGATCGTGCCGACATTGCATACAGCGGGGATGTTGACCACTCTTCGCATCGGTGAAGCAATTCTTTGGCCGAAGCCCTTCGCAGAGTTCAATACGTGGGGTGCGCATTACGAAGAGGCGTTTACAAAACCACCTCTTTTCGATCCAAAACAACCGGCGTTTCGATGGGACGGAGATCCCGTTTTCATCAATGTGGTCGGCCACGGCCTCATGGGAAGCGAGATGTACTTGAGTGCGCGGCGGTGCAATTTCGGGTCGGCAGGCGCGTTCTTGTTCGCCGCGGGTGCAACGACGCTGTGGGAGTTCGGATTCGAAGGGAACGGGACACGCCCGTCAGCACAGGATCTGGTGTACACGCCGCTTATGGGAATGGCACTCGGTGAGTTGCGTTTTGCTGCCTTACGCGCAACCGAGAGGCTTCGCTCACGCACCGAGCGCAAGATTTTGCGCGCATTCTTCGATCCATTTGGCGAGCTGGAGCGCGCACTCGGCTCGCCCTGCTAGCGGTCGCTCAAAAACGGAAGCCAACGATAGGCACCTCCGTTGCGACGGGTCTAAACGTTCGCACAAGATCCGAACCTCGAGGGAAGCGCGTGGCCTGGTCGTCGATGCCATTGTGTGTAGCGAGAACACGCGAGTCCTTCGAGGTTGCGAGGTACACCACGCCGACCAGTGCGATCGCTCCACCTACAGCTGCAGTGACAAACCCTCCAGTCAACGCTCCTTGTCCTCCAGAACCGCCAATTTTCTTTACGATCCCGACCACGGCAATCGTTCCGCCCACGGCGTCGACGGCGATGCCGCCAATGATCAGAACGATGCCCGTCGTGTGTCCGGAGCTCTCTTCGATCGACGCTTTGATAGTGGTTGTGGCGTTCGCGCTGTCCAGGCGAAACGGTGTGCTTGCCACGTTTCCGTCTGCATGGACTCGGTATCGATAGCGGTCACTCGCAGGTAGGGGCTTGTCGCAGGGTAAATGGCAAACATCGACCCAGTCGTTTTGCCCTTCACGCCGTTGGAGTACGACGGCCTCGGTGCTCTCGAGGCGCACGTGAACAAAGCGTTCCTTCGGATTCTCTTGACCTGACGCGCGGATGCTCACCAGCACCCAAGCGGCTGTGCAAATCACTCCAACGGAGCTTGCTGGACCGGTCATCATCGCCTCCATAAGCAAGAAACCTATTGAACTAGTGCAGCGAGTCCATGGAAAACGAAACGCGAACGCGCCTACTTGCGCTTCTGCGGAGGGAACGGCGGGCCAAACGGAATCGACTTCATGCGCTTATCGGAAATGCGCAGCACGTAGGTGTTCGAAAGGCCCATCGCGGCGAGCGTATCGGGATCGGGAATCCATCGCCGTAGCCCTCCTTGCATCTGATAGATTCCTGGGTCCGTAGCTCGAAGAAGCCGGCCCTCCATTGTGATCCAGGACGGAAAAGGCGGGCCTTCCGGAATCGTTGCCACGAAACCGTCCGAGTACTTTTCGATAGGCACGCCGTCCGTTAGGTCGCCGTGAAACGTTTCGGGATCGGGATACCCTCGCCGTTTTCCATGCTCGATCTTGTAGATGCTCCTCGAATCTTGAATCAATGTGCCGTCGTCACGGCCCCACGGGTAGGGCACACCTATAGAAATGGCTGCGAGCTGGTTGTCCGATACCCGTTTGATCTTGTTCGTATCGAGCCTCATGAATCGAAATGTACCCGGGTCGGGAATGTGGCGTTTCTTGCCGGCGTCGATTCGATAGACCTCGGGTCCCGAGCCGCGTACCAAGTCACCATTCGCGTAAAAAACTCCGCGTGGATACGGAGCCCCCAACGGTATTTGCACAATTCGTCCGTCGATCGTCTCTACGGACGGCACCTTGCCCTGATAGTAACTCGAGAGCGTTTCTGGATCGGGAAAGCCGCGCCGTGTGCCGTTCTCAATTCGAAAAATCGACCGACGATCCGACACCAAGCTGCCTTCCATACGCTGAATCGGAAAGGTGGGTCCCAGCGGGACGGCGTTTAACTGGTCGACGGAGAGCGGAAGAACGTACGTGGTGGCAAGGTGCATCGCCTCAAGTGTTTTTGGATCGGGAATATGCCGTCGCTTGCCGCCTACCACCTGAAAGATATACCCCGTTGCCTTCCACGGCTCGCGCGCATCCGCGAGTCCGATGAGCCCGTATTCTTTCAGAATGCGCGAAGGAAGGGCCGGGCCATTGGGGATGTACCCGAAAATTCGATCCTCGAGATACATGATTGGAGTCTTCTCACCGTTTCCTGTCCAGTGAAGCGTGATGGGATCTGGAATGGCGCGCTTCTGTCCATTCTCAATCACGTACACCGTGGAGCCGCTGCTCTTAATGAAGGACCCTTCGCCAACATAGTTGAGCTTGCTGACGGGATCCTGATCGGCACGTGCGCCCAGCGACCATGACGAGATTAAAGCGATCACAATAGCCGTTCGAAATCTCATTTCCTTGCTCCAGATCTGCTCAAGCGCACGATCTCAATGGAACTACGGTCCCCAACGGAGGTTATTCAGGCAACCGATCTCATCCGTGTACGAAGAGTCGCCTACGGACGCACAAAAGTCTCGCCCGTTGTTACAAATTGAGGGTTCCACGACGGGAACCAGTTTGCCGACATCTACTGTGACATGGCTGTCTGGTTTTGCGTCGGTTGGCATTCTGTCACGCAAGCGAAGGTTGCGATAGCAAACTGCCGCCGATGCGCTGGTTGAGCCCTGCGATCCATACTCCCTTCGACCGATTTGTGAACCGTGCTCCACCGTCAGACTCACTTAGTGGGAGAACGGGGACAAAAAATGCGGTCAATCTTCCTCTTGGGATTTGTTGCGTGCTCGTCTGCATCGTTGGGTGATGAAACGGCGGCACCATCGGAACCGTCACGGCCTCATGCGATTGCAATGTGGCGTTTGAGTCCAAAAGCTCGGTCCTCTCGGGCAAGATATCGTTCGCCCTCGAAGACACGTCGAAAGGCGCCAATCCCAGCTACGCCAAGCGCCGATTTCAGCTGAAGAATACGTCGAGCGCCGGGAGCTCTGGTCGTTAACGCTCGATCCAACGGCAATGCCCAAGCCCGATGGGGTCGCGCTTCCGAATCAGAACGCCACCACCATGGACGTCCGCGAAGTGCGATTTAGCCCGAGTGGCAATCTCATCGCCCTTGG
>JAHFDX010000617.1 GCA_023248785.1 Myxococcales bacterium | reverse complement strand
CACCCACATCGATCCTTCCCGACCGAAAGGCTTCGAGATACCGCTTCGTCGAGAGGTACCCCTTTGCTCCGAGCTTTTCCTGCGCAGACACAAGTGCCTCGTGAAAGGGCACGTGTTCAAACGCGTGGAGCGTGTTGTGATGAACAAAAACCTCGAGCGGAGCCTGCGCGGGCAGAAAATGGCAAGCGTGCTCGAGCGCTCTTGTGAGCCACGAGCGGGACGAGGCGTTCATTGGGGGAGAACGCCATTATCGCCCAACGCGCGCGTTATTGCTAATTGGCTTACTTCGACGGCCGAAACTGATTGTCCTCGTCGCCTGTGACGACCACGAAACCCGATTGATCGAAGTGACCGAGCAGATCGGTGTACTTCACGGGCGCATCAAGTTTCATCAGATCGCGCACAAGGCTCAGCGTATTGTTTGGGAGCGCATCCCAATTCGGCGGCATCGAGTTCGTAATGATCTCCATGTACTTCGTTCCCGTGGCATCGTCCGGATTTAGCTGGGCGCGTGTTTGCGCAAGAGTGCCGTCAACGTACGCGAACGTGTCGCAACCGTTCATGTAGATGATTTGGTACTTGCCTGCCTTGAACGTGCCCATGCGCGCGAGGGCACGAACGTTCTGGCCGAGCCCCGCGTGGCCGTTGTACACAATGACATCCGCGTCGGACGAAAGTTCGTTGTAGCGCCGTTCAAAGACCTCGCCTCCTTGGCGAACGTTGTCGACCAAGAAGCTTGTAAGCTGCACCTTCTTGCCATTGGCGAGGGTGCTCTCGATCGTAACATCGGGGCTCTCCACACCAGGACGCTCAGGAGCATTCGCCGGCGTGACGACGGCATTGGGTAATTCATGGCGCATCGTGCTGACGAAGTGGTTGTGGCTCCAGATCCCGCGATCGTTTTCGGTCTTCGCGCCATCTTCAACTTTGCCAAAGATCGAGATGACCTTGAGCGTTCCGTCGTTCCAAATCTTGTCGTACTCGGGGTATTTGTTGAAGGCGTTCTCGGGACTGCGGCGCACCGTCGCTTTTGCGCGCACCACATCGCTCGCGTCAAGCTGGCAGCCGGTTTGGTTGGGGCGGTAGTAGTACCAGTAGATCCCCGTCTCGTTGTCGTGTGCCGAGTAGCTGGTGCATTGCGTGTGTTCGTACTTCTTGAAGAACGCTTCTTGCCCCGCCCAGTCGACGCGCTTTGGAAACACGAGCTCGAAGGTCTGTCTGAACCTCGTCGTCTTCGCGAGCGATACCGGAAGCTTCGCGTGGTAGCGATAGCGCGTCAGGCCGCCCTCCACTGATTCGTTCGTCACGTTCGAGAGTGCAAGCTTGTCGAGGCGACCGACGCCGGTTTGGCCGTTGAGCTGGCCAATCGTGAAGAGCATTTGGTCATGGATAACCTGCTCGGGCGACCCGAACTGGGCCAAGGCTTCGCCATCGAACTCGAAATCGAGGAGACGAGCCGACGCGCTTGTATACTCCTCTTCGGCGCCGTCCATTGGACTGGCATCGGTCGAGCCACATGCAAACGCCACAAAAACCAAAGAAATTAGGGGAAGAAGCGTTACAGCCTTGCGCATGCGGGACAATGGCGCATTTTTGGCTGCGTGCAACTCATCGTTCGGCTTTTGCCACGGCAAACATGCCCGTTGCGCCACTGAACTTAAGAACGCGCGTTGCAGTTGGATTATGGCAAACGAGTTTCGGGCGCGCCCCGGCGACACCGGCTTCGACGGCCTTGAGTAGCGGCTTGGCACGAACGTTGTAGTCGACGTCCTTGCCCGGATCGTCCGAGGTGAGCTTGAGTCGCGCCGCGAAGTAACGTTTGCCCCCATACATAAAATCGATGAATTCGTAACCGTGAAGTGACGAATTGGACGCAATGGCCTTTGCGGTCGTATCGAATGCGAAGTCCTTCGCCGTGGTATTCGGCAGTTCGTAAAGGAGTGCGAGCGGCCTTTGGCACGACGCGAAATAAGGACGAGGTGGTTCCCGTTGCAGCGCTTCGCCGACTGCCTTCTCTTGCGACACAGCGAGAGACCTCATTGGCCGCGTCCGCAAGAGCGCGCAGTTGCCCGTGTCGAAGTCGACCTGATAATCACAAGCAGCCACCAGGATGTCGTCGTCCGCGACCGCCCAAATGCCAAAGGGCCACGCTTGAACTGTGTCGATGGTTGGCAGAGTCAAGGCGTTTGCGGGGCCGCCCGGGACGAATCTGAAAACTGCTCCTTTGCTGTCCGCGATGACAAGTTCGCCTGATGGCAAATGATCGATCGCACGAAGTGGTGCGATCACATTTTTCGGCAAGTCCACCGTCGACACTTCGGTGCCATGCAGCTTGAATAACTTAGAGCCAGCCGAAACAAGAAGGCCCGTCGGGGTCGTCGCATACGCGCCGATGGCTGCGTCACCTTCGCCACTCGGGAGTGGCACGGATTGCCACGCATTGGCCTTCGCTGTCCAAACGTCAACGGCGGGAAAGCTTGCGAGGTACTTTGACTTCGTTGGGGAGTGGCGTTGCGCCTCGGAGTATTCCTTCGCGCAGTCATCCCACGATCCCATCGCGTACACAGTCTGGTCAGCTCCCACCGCGGCGTGCGTGACGCGGACGCGTGTACGAACGGTGCTAGGAAGCACACCGCATTCTTTCTTTTCAGCGACGGAGACTTCGCTAGGTTTTGCAAACCCTCGTTCGCCCGACAAGGGAGTGAGCCCATGCGTTCCCATCATTTGCTGAAACCAAACGCCGATCCAGCCTTTCGAGTCGTGAAAAACGGCGCCAACTTCGTCGCCAACGGGTGTCGCCGCCTGTCGCTTCCAAACCTCCTTCTGAAACCGAAAGGCAATCGAGTAGCCCGAACGGCCTGTTGCGCCGCGCACGAGCGCCCATGCCTCGTCTGGCCAGGAACCAAAGATTCGTTCGACAAACGCGAGCTGCCATTCTTCATGTCCAAGACCAAGGCC
>JAHFDX010000616.1 GCA_023248785.1 Myxococcales bacterium | reverse complement strand
AGCCACTCGTAGCGTACGTTTCGCCGGGCCGCTCGGAAACCAGCCTCGTGGATGCGCCGCTCCATGGCTCGTGCGTCCATGCGAAAAGTCGTTCCCGCGCTCGAAACGACGTTCTCCTCAAACATCACGCTTCCAAAATCGTCGGCGCCAAACCGCAACGCAACCTGGCCAATATCCGGACCCTGCGTGACCCATGACGCTCCAACATGAGAAACGTTATCGAGCATCAATCGCGCGATTGCCTGCTGTTTCAAATACAGAACTGTGCCCCCATCGCCAGGAACGATCCGCGTTCCATGCTCATGTTGATAGTCCCAACAAAAGAACGCCGTGAATCCCCTTGTCTCGTCTTGAAGATCGCGAATTTTGAGCAAATGAATCAGGCGATCCCGCGGAGTGTCGACGGTTCCGTACATCATGGTCGCACTTGATCGCAGTCCAAGATGATGCGTCGTCCGCATCACACCCAACCATTCAGCACTGCTGCACTTTGCTTTTGCAATGGAACGCCTCACGCGGTCGACGAGAATTTCAGCACCGCCACCTGGGACCGAATCGAGCCCCGCGGACGACAGGCGCTCAAGAACGGAACGTACAGAAAGCCGCTCCATTCGCGCAATGTGTAGAATTTCCTCGGGCGAAAGCGCATGTAAGCCGAGGTGAAATGTCGCTTTGATCCATCGGAACAATTCTTCGTACCACTCGATTCGCAACTCCGGATTGAGTCCCCCTTGAAGGAGGATTTGCACGCCTCCTGCATCGACGACCTCTTGTAGCTTCTTTGAAAGTTCGTCACGCGACAGGACATAGCCCTCCGGGTGTCCTACGGGGCGATAGAATGCACAAAATCGGCAACTCGTTGTGCACACGTTCGTGTAGTTGACGTTGCGGTCAACGATGTACGTGACAACGTTTTCCGGATGCTTCCGTTGCCGCACGCTATCGGCGGCAAGCGCGAGGTCGAATGCATTTGCCCCGTCAAATAGGCGCTCGCCGTCCTCGAGGCTAAGGCGCTCGCCGTCGGCCGCCCTCGAGAGAATCGTATCAAGCGAGCTTGCCGAGTGCGCACGCGGCAGGAGTCCGGTGCTCGCTGCCTCGTCCAAAAAACGCGCAAGACCTCGATGCTCTTCGTTGCCAAGCGAGTAACGAATGCGAGCGCGCAGATACGTCTTCGCCACGGATACGTCGAACTCCTCACGCTCCGCCCAATCGGTCGCAATGGCATCGAGCGAGAGTTCGCCACGTGCTTTCGCCTCGTCAAACAGCTGAATACGCTCCGGCGACAGCGTCCCCCGTTTGGCATACCAACCTGCAAATACAAAAGGCAGGCCGGTCCATTCAAACCACGCATGCGACAAATCGAACTTGTGCGCGAATCGTGCACGCGACCTTAGAGCTGCATCGCCTATGACAAGCGCTCCGGTGCGACCCCCGATGCGGGCCAATGCGTCATCCGGAATCGCACCCGTCCACTTCGGTTCCCGCCCTACGCGCGTACGCATGAGCACCCGTGCGAGCATGAAACTCGTGCGCGACGAAAGGTCCACGGCAATTTCGTCAAGCTCCTCAATCGGCGCCTCGCTCAGAATCACTACACTGTCGACCGCTCCGCGCGCGGCAATCCCCATGTGCGGAATCATCTCCAGATTTCCGATCTGCGCAGCGGCTGCGACCGGCAAGAGCGCGACGTCGCACTCGTCCTCTATGAAGCGCGTCGCCACTTCGGCAGGCGACGCAAGCGAAAGAGCGACGTTGGTCTCGTCAAGGAATCGATACAACGGTTCGGCGTTCAGATACTGCACCGCGGCCACGCGCACTCGGGGGTCCATTTTGCTCTCCGCTACGGAATCACTTGAAGGTGACGCTCGGTTCTTCGCTCGCGGATTTTGACCGCGGCTTCGGGCAGCTCTGCACGCGGATATTCGCGGACGATGTTGTAAAGCGAGTCACGCTCGACCGGGATCCGCCCTGCCTCGCGAATGAGGCGAACGAGATCGCGCACAGAGAGCCCGCCCGGGGAATAGGAACCCGCGGCTTTGTAAATGGTCTCGTGAACGATCGTTCCGTCGATGTCGTTCGCGCCAAAATGTAACCCAATTTGCGCAATTTTTGGCGTCATCGAAACCCAATACGCTTTGATGTGAGAAACGTTATCGAGCACAAGTCGACTCACGGCCAGCATGCGCAGGTCGTCGACTGCCGTCGGCGCATTCAACTGTCGCATTCCATTTCCATCAGGATGGAACGCAAGCGGAATAAACGCCTGAAATCCTTGGGTCTCATCCTGCAAGGCCCGGAGCTCGAGCAAGTGGTGGATGCGGTGCTCAAATGTCTCGATATGCCCGTAGAGCAGGGTCGCGTTCGTTCGCATACCCATGCGGTGCGCCACTCGATGCACTTCAAGCCACTGCATGCCAGTCGCCTTGTCGGAACTAATCCGCGTACGCACGTCGGGATGAAAGATCTCTGCACCACCGCCCGGAAGGCTGTCGAGTCCCGCATTTCGTAACTTATCAAGGACCATTTCGTAGGTCATCCCGTAGTGTTCGGCAAAGAAGTGAATCTCTACGGCGGTGAAGCACTTGAGATGAATGTCCGGCTTGCGCTGCTTGAATCCACGAAGCAGTTCTTCGTAGTAGGAAAAAGGCAACCCAGGATGCAAGCCGTTGACGATATGAATTTCCCGCGGCGGATCGTCCATTCGCGATTCAAGTTCTGCCCAGGCTTGTTCGAGCGTCATGGTGTGGGCACCGGGGGCGTGTTCTTCGAGCTTGGCAAAGGAGCAGAACAAGCACGAGGCCACGCACACATTTGTAACTTCAATCCGCATATTTCGATTGAAGTACCCGCGTTTGCCATGCATCCGCTCGCACACCTCATTCGCCAACTGACCCAGTTGAAGCAGATCAGGCGTTTCGAACAGCGCCTTGGCGTCGACAGCCGAAAGGCGCTCACGAGCCC
>JAHFDX010000615.1 GCA_023248785.1 Myxococcales bacterium | reverse complement strand
GTCGGCAAGAGCGGTCGATGACGCAAGACGAAGCGCTCGCACGCCTTCAAATGAATCATCCACTTGTGCCGATAGAAACACTGCGAACGCGACTTTCGCATCTTGTGCGAGATGCCGACGAGGGGCGCGTTTTTTGGCGCTTCGATCCGTTGCATCGCACACTGTCGCCCATCCCTTTTTATGCGCGGACTCTCATCGCATTTGCCAAAAATGTATCTTCGAAAGTTCTATTTATTGATGGGGGAAAAGAGGGCTTTCATCCTCCGGATGAAGACGAAAGGCTCACGGCATTCGCACACCTCGAGCGAGTGAGCATCCCAGACGCCGGCCACATGATGCACTGGACGCGCCCACGAGAAGTTGCGTCAGCGATTCTCGAGTTTTGGGCGGGAGACCCTGGACCATGAATCTTCGCGATCTCGCTCGGCGCGCGGGCAAGCGCAGGCTTGCTGCTGCGGCGGTGCTGCTTCTTTTGGGAGGGTCGCTCGTGCTCGTTCGCAAGCGTGTCCGAAGTCGACGCGTCATGTGGATCGTTGCCGGAGGGTACGTGCTTGTGATGCTCGCGCTCACGGTGTCGACCGTGCGCGCCCTTCGCCGAGGCGAGGGGCCCGATGAGGAGTCGAGGTTGACCTTCGTTGCAGGTCCAAAAGAGAGCGCATACCGGCATATGCAGCCTGCGCGCTCCGAACACCCTCGGATGTTGCTCACGCCGCTACGACGAGCGGAACTTCAGGCACGCACCCGTAAGCCAACCGCCGCGTGGAAACGACTCACAGATTTTTGCGACCAGTACCGAGGCGGAAGTGTCGAGTGGCACGACGGCAACGACGACGCCCCCGCACCCGTTGTGACTGAGGGTTATCAGGGCGAAATGTATTTTCGCGTTCTCTTGTCCGAAGCGCTTTGCTTTTGGATGCGTCAAAAAAGCGATCCAGAACGGGCCCAGGAGAACCTTCGGATCGCTCGAGACGTCCTTGCCAAAATGAGCGAGGAAGGCGGCGCGCATGCTCCCGATCCGTTGCGCAACTCGGGCTATCCGATTCGCTTCTTCGGAACTGGAATGGCTCTTGGGTATGACTGGCTCTATCCCGAGCTTTCGGAAAATGAACGCATAAAGGTGCGGAATGCCATCGTGCGTTGGAGTAACGCCTTCGCCGAGAAAGGTTTTAGCCACGAACATCCGCAGGGCAACTACTTCGCAGGGTATTACGCAGCAAAGGCGTTGGGCGCGCTCGCTATCATGGGTGACGATCCACGCGGCGATGCACTTTGGGATCGCTGGCTCACCTGGGAACACGGCGCGATGGTGCAGCCCTATTATGCGAAGAACATGGCGGGCGGAGGTTGGCCCGAGGGGTGGCAATATGGGGCGTTCGCCACGATCAACATGAGTCTTCCGACGCTTGCTGCGTTTGATGCGCGCGGCATCGATCTCATCGCGGATCACACGCATCCCTTCGCGTTCCCTGTCGATCAGGCTAAGCAACTTGTTCACTACACGTGGCCATCTCGCCAAACACTTGACGATCGCGGCGACCTATCTGTGAGCGACAACCCGGGGGCCATCAGTGCCGACATGGTGACGTTTGTAAGCGGGCTTTTGTCGTCGCGAAAGGATCCGTTTGCTGCACGATTTCGACGATACGCCCGCGAGGTGCGTCGCTTTGCGTCGAACGAGCCTGCACCCTGGCTCGGCTTTCTCTTCGACGACGAAGGCGAGCGTGACGAGAGCTACGACACCGAACAGACGTCTTATTTGTCGACCGGTATGAACACGGTCGCGATGCGATCCTCGTGGCAGAGCGATGCCGTGCTCGGCGTGTTTACGTCTGGCCCGTGCCCGAACTACCCCGCGTCGGGCGAAATGTATTTCGATCAAGGTGCACTCACTGTGACGCGAGGGGGCACGCGCCTTCTCGTGAACACTGTCCCTGCGCTCTATGAACATACGCCTGGCACAAACGACGGTGAAAACAACGGTGACTTCGTTTACGAGGATCTGTTCGGCGACAACGGCGCCGATCCAAAAGCACGAAACCGTACGTTGTTTAACGTGTTCTACGTTCAGTCACGTCGCTTTGGCCAAGTGCCTACTGAGCCTCACGTCGCACGTACGAAGGTGGCGCTTTTTCAAGATTCCGATGGCACCGTCGTCGCAGGTGGAAGGGCCCTCGAAGACATGTATTACCCAACCGGCACCGGGGATCCGACCACGCTGGTCAAGGCTTGGTCGCGCGATGTTGTCTATGTGAGACCTTCATTATTTGTCGTCATCGACGACACCGAGGCAGTCAATGATTTGCGCGACCAGTGGCTCGCGTTTCATGTGACGCGGACTCCCGAATTAGTGCGCGCTGCCGACGGGACGGTTCGCTACGACATCCATGGACGCGTTCCTACGCGCGTCGTTACGAAAGCGGAGGAGGGGACAACTGAGCGCATCGAACCGTTGGAGGTTTTCCGGGGTGCAGTCACGTTTGCGATGCCGCCTTCGCCGCGTGTCACCGTGGTGGATGTCAACCGACGAGGCAAAGTGTTTCGCCTCGAAGTGCGCGCTCAAAAACGGAGCACCAAGGAGCACTGGCTCACGGTGATCGACGCATCACCTTCGCGCGAGGAAACCTTTGCGGTTACACGACTTGGGGATCGCGCATTTGGCGTGCTTGCGGCGTCATCGAAGCAAGTCCTCGCGGTGGGACGCTCATTCGACTCCGGCGAGATTGTATATGAGGTTCCCGCCCGTGAAGTGAAGCACACGTGGCTCAACATGGAGAACCGAGTTTCCGTTTCGGTCGAAAAATCCCCGAATGGATGCCGCGTCCGAATTGGCTCCGGTGCAGCCAAGACAGATCTTGCGCACTTCACGACGACAGAAGCTTGCACACGAAAGTAACTACCAGGCGCGCATTCGATCTTTGAGCTCGCGCGCCACGTCATCCGAGACCAACCCCACGGCGACAAT
>JAHFDX010000614.1 GCA_023248785.1 Myxococcales bacterium | reverse complement strand
GGCTAGCGCTGCGCATTCGGTGCAGAGACGATGGGGATAGCGGGGCGAGAGCGCGACTTCGCACGCGCAGATCGGGCAACTCTGGATCATGGTCGATCATGGTAGCCAGGCGGTGCCTCACTGTCTCATCTCTGCGAGACCAACCGACGCAAGCAACGAGACGCCATTGGCGAAACACGATATTGCGAGCGCGGGAAGAAACGAGCGCCTGCAGACCGTTCTCGTGTAAATCAGGGCTTCTACGACAACCGCGGAGACCTCAGAGATACAGACGACCGCGGCGAAGGTGCGCAGTGACATCCCTCGCCCATTCCACCCTACGGGCACCCCGCGCTCGTCTCTCGCACCCTGCACGCGCCTTGCTTGCACTCGCGCTCCCTCACGAACTTTCCGCCACGACAAATAAGTTCAAATTTCGAATCCGAGCTGCACGCGTGCGTTTCCAGTGGTTCGCAAGTGTCGCCCTCTACGGCCGTGCGGTTGTCGCACGTGACGGTGGTGGTCCCCGTGCGCACGCTACACTCCTTTGGCCCGCGGCATGAACTTGCGGGGCGCATTCTTCCATCTCTGCAAACCAAGAGGCTTCGCTTTTCACTCCCGCAGGCGAAAGCGCCGGGTGTGTCGCATGCATCGCCCGTTTCGGCAATCGTGGAGTCGCAATCGATACGCCCCGGGGTGGCCTGGCATCCCTTGGGACCACGGCATGTGCGGTTAATCTCGAAGTGGCCTTGCTGACAAACGAGCGCGCGCTTGTGGTCAGGCGTACACGCGTGATCGGCGAAGTTCGTGCCGAAACACGCGTCGTCCGCGCTTGCAATTGAGTCGTCACACGTCACTTCCTTCGCGCGACCGTGCTCGGCGCAGCCTCGAGGGCCGCCACATGGAACCGTTTGCCATGAACCGTCGCGACAGAGCAACGCGTGCATGTCGTCGGTACACACCGCAAGATTGATGAGTGTGCACTTCGCACCCGCGCGAGGCGGGGGCCGACATCCATCGAGTCCCGAGATAGCCGCGATGCAACCCACAAAGAGGCGCCATCGGTTTCTTCGCGGAGGCCTCATCCAATGCATCATACATGTGACAGGGGACAGCGTGACATCGTCCGTGCCGCGGCACAGACAAGCTAGGCGTGTTGATTTAGGCACACGCAGAATGGCACGCCTCGCGCAATACGGAGGGCATGCTTGCCACTGCTCATAGCGCGACGCTTCTCGGCCTCGCTTCGTACCCGGTTCGTGTCGAGGTGGAAGCCCATCGTGGTCCTCCTGACTTTGAACTCGTCGGGCTCGCCGAAGCCAGCGTCCGAGAAAGTCGCGTCCGCGTGCGAAGCGCGTTGAAGCAACTCAACGTTGATATTTCCGAGTGCGTCATCATAATCAATCTTGGCCCCGCCGATCTTCGAAAACATGGAAGCGGCTTCGACTTGGCGATCGCAGGCGCCGTGCTCGCAGCCATGCGCGAAATTCCCAACGATGCGCTTCTTGACGTTCTTCTTCTCGGCGAGTTGTCGCTGGACGGAACGGTTCACCCTTTGCGCGGAACGCTCGCGCATCTTGCAGCAGCGAAAAAAAGGGGGGTTAAACGCGCCATCGTCCCACGCGCAAACGAGGCCGAAGCCGCCATGGTGGATGGTATCGAAGTGGCTGCCGTCGCGAACCTTCGCGAGCTCGTTTTGGCGTGGCGTTCGAAGCAGACGCTGCCACCCGTCCCGCATCAAGATCTTTACCTCACCTCCCACGATGACAGTGTGGACCTAGAAGAGGTACGCGGGCAGCTTGTCGCGCGTCGTGCTCTCGAAGTCGTGGCTGCCGGAGGCCACAACTTGCTCATGATGGGGCCGCCAGGCGCTGGCAAAACGATGCTCGCGCGGCGCTTGCCGACGATCTTGCCACCGCTCACAAGCGATGAGGCGCTCGACGTGACATCGATTCACAGTGTTGCCGGAACACTTGGCTCAACGCTTCCACCACGTCGCCCCTTTCGCGCGCCGCACCATACGGTGAGCGACGTGGCCCTCATCGGAGGAGGAGGCGACACCCCAAGGCCGGGTGAGGTGAGCCTTGCGCATCACGGTGTGTTGTTTCTCGATGAGCTTGCGGAATTCAAGCGAACTGCGCTCGAAGGGCTCCGTCAACCCATTGAGGACGGTGAAGTGCTCGTCTCAAGAGCACGCGTGAAGGTTACGTTTCCGGCGAGACCGGTTCTCGTCTGCGCTACGAATCCATGCCCATGTGGGTACTTTGGCGATCCGTCCCAGCGGTGCGCGTGCTCGCGTGAACGCGTACGGTCCTACCGCGCACGCTTAAGTGGCCCCTTGCTCGATCGGCTCGATGTTCAGCTCACGCTCCCGCCTGTCGACGTAGCTTCTCTTTGGGCAAGCAAGAAAGGCGAGTCGTCCGCGCAGGTGCGCGAGCGGGTACTTTCGGCACGCGCAATCCAGTACTCGAGGTACGCGCGCGGGGAGGTGTCGGGGCGCACGAGTGCAGCACTCTCGGTCCGTGATCTTGAACGGGTTGCCGTTCTGTCGCGCGATACGGCCTCCATGCTCGCGGTGGCGATGGAACGCCTGGAGTTGTCGGCTCGGGCGTGCGGCAAAATTGTCCGCGTTGCACGAACGATTGCCGACCTGGCGGGTGACGGGGCCATCGCTCGCCTTCACATGGCGGAAGCGATTTCGATGCGAACTCTCGATCGACCAGTCGCTCAATCGGCGGTCGCATGAGGTCCCGCATGAGGTCCATGGTCTCGTTCCAAAACATGCAAGGAGAATTACGATGATGCAGGAAATTACTGAGAAACTTCGCACCTTGAAATCCGTCGTTGGAACTGTAGAGCGCCAGTTTGGAAAGGGCGCCATTATGCAGCTTGGCAACGAAGAGGACCCGGAGGTTGTTGCCAGTATTCGAACCGGCTCGCTTGCCCTCGATCTGGCTACGGGGGTTGGTGGATATCCCCGAGGTCGC
>JAHFDX010000613.1 GCA_023248785.1 Myxococcales bacterium | reverse complement strand
GACCAATCCAAACGGCTGGTATTACGACGACAACACGACCCCTACGCGCATCCTGTTCTGTTCAGACACATGCACCCGGGTGCAGGCCGACCTCAACGCACAGATCGATATCCAAATCGGCTGCAACCCCCCGCCACCGCGATAAGCTGCACAAAACTAGCCACACAAGAGCCATGCGCGCCACACTGTGCTCATGGCTCCGGTTCACTTAGGATGTTCGGTTTGCGGATTTGCGGATCGTCGCGGTCTCGTTGAGGTCACGCTGAAATCGGGCGCGCGCTTCACGCTTTGCGGAACGCACGCACTGATGCATGAGCGATCGACGAACGTGGCCGCCACCCCCGAGCACGCGCGCGCGCTGTTGTCCGAACGGCGATCCCAAGCACGCCGGCATGTGTACGCCGACGAGCTTGCCGAAGCGCTCTCGCTCGCGTTCACGAACGATCGGCGAAAGGCAAGCGATCGTCGCGCGACCGAGCGCAGGTACTAAAATCCGCTACACTGATGCCATGGATTTTCCATCCGTGGATGAGCTTCAGCCTCTCGTGTGCCGGTACGCCGAACTTCGTCACGCCTGGCGTGATTTCCTGGTCGATCTGGCGCTCGTGTTACCGAACGGAGAGTACTTTCCCGATCCATTCACCAAGGACGCATCGGGCGTAGAGCGGCTCCTTCGCCGTGTGCTCGGTTACGCGCCTCTTTCATCCGAACTCGAGGTTCGTTTGGGTTTCCTCGAAGAGGAGGAGAGCGCAGATGGTGCCCGCTGTGGTTCGGGCGCGTGTGGAACGGGAGCGAAGTACTCCGCGCACTACAACATTTTTGACGAGGGGGATGGCTACCGCGTGTTGCTTCGCCCGGCCGATCTGGAGAATGCAACAGCCCTCGTATGTTCGCTCTCGCGCAGCGCTGGAGCTCTCGTGCTCGCAGAGTCCGGAGAAGAAATGCGCGAGCCGGTCGTCGATACCGAGATTGCAGCAACAGTTTGCGGATACGGTGCATTGCTCACGAGCGGCGCGGCCATCTATGCAAAAGGGTGTGGTGGCCTAAGGATGCACCAAGCCACTGCTCTTTCAGTCTCCGAACTCGCCGTGCTCACCGCGCTGTTTGCGCGCACACATAATGAAAAAACTGGACGGGTGCGGTCACACTTCGGAGCCACGCAACAAGAAGCATGGGATCAGGCGCTTGCGTGGGTCGATTCAAACCGTAACCTTGTGCAAATGCTCAAGGACGAGCCCGCCGCGGTGGCATCCGGCATGAGCGAGTGGAACGCAACGCAGGGTTTTTTCTCGAGGCTCTTTGCGCGCAAGGAAGAACCGATTCCGGCACCCAAGACTTCGAATTTGACCGACGAGCAGCGAACGCGAATGCTGGAAGCACGCAAGCTCGTCGACGAAGCGCTAGGTGAATAGCGACGCCATTTTGGGTCCCGCACGAGTGCGGCGTCCTCAACCGCGCACAATCACCTCATGGCTCGCGCACAGGGCTACGGTGCCGTCGTCTTGAACCACCCGAAGCGCACCGTTGCTTTCGATTCCACCTGCCGTTCCACTCACATCGCCAACCGTGACGTTTCGGCCGGCGAGTGCATCAGCACGCTGCATCTCGTCCAGTAACGCAGCAAATCCGTAAGAGAAAAATCGTTCCGACATGCGATCGAGCTCGGCCAAAATATCCGCCAGTACCAAGGCGCGATCGAATGTGTGTTTCGCAAGAATCGCCATCGAAGTCGCGCGCTCACCCACCTCTCTGCTAAAGTCAATTTGGTTGACGTTTAGGCCCACGCCAACGACCACGTATGCAATGCGACCATCTGCAATCACACTCTCAATGAGCACCCCAGCAAGCTTCTGAAGACTCGGGCCGAACACCACATCGTTGGGCCACTTCACCATCAAGTGCGAATCATCGATCGATTGCAAAACCGCGCTCCGAACCGCGAGACCGACCGCAAGCGCGAGTGGCGGTAACATGGCGGGCGCGCACAATGGCCGCATCACGATGGAAAACAGCAAATTATCGGCCGACGACGAGGCCCACGTGCGCCCCATGCGCCCACGCCCATGAAGTTGATAATCGGCAACCCAAAGAGATCCATGCGGGGCTCCATGCCGTGCACCATCGCGCGCATCGTCATTGGTCGAGTCGGTTTCAGCAACCCACACAGCTGGCCGTCCAAGTCGAAGTCCACGTGACTCAACGAGCTGCTCAAGGTAGCGCAGTGCGTTCATCCGAGCGGAACGAAGTCGAGGCCAATGTCTACAGCGGGTGCGGAGTGCGTCAATGCGCCGACAGAAATGGCGTCGACCCCAGCTTCGGCAAGATCGCGAATGCGCCCGAGCGTGATGCCACCCGACGCCTCAAGGAGCACCCTGCCCTCCGCCGTCACCACGGCTCTTCGGATCGTTTCGAGGTTCATGTTGTCGAGCAAAACAATGTCTGCTCCTGCATCGATGGCTTCGGACAATTGGTCCAATCGATCCACCTCGCATTCGATGGTGCACGTGTGCGAGGCGTAGGTGCGAGCACGGCGAATGGCTTCGTGAACGCTCCCGCACGCGACAATGTGATTGTCCTTGATGAGAACGGAGGAACCCAACTGATCGCGGTGGTTGTGGCCTCCCCCGCACCTGACCGCATACCGCTCGAGAATACGAAGACCCGGGGTCGTCTTTCGCGTGTCGGTGATACGCGTTGAACTGTCGCTCGGAAGTTCATCAACATACTTGCGCGTGAGCGTTGCAATGCCAGACATACGCTGCACGAGATTGAGTGCCGTCCGCTCTGCTACCAAGATCGATCGCGCGTGCCCCACTACCGACCAAAGCACCGTCCTTGCCGCCGCGTGAACACCATCGGGAACTTTGAACTCGACGCGAAGCGATTCGTCCACTCGCTCGAAAACACGCCGAAAAACGGGCCCTCCAGACACCACCAGCGCGTGACGCGCTGTCGCATGTGCCGCTAT
>JAHFDX010000055.1 GCA_023248785.1 Myxococcales bacterium | reverse complement strand
AGCGCTCGACGGATGTTCGAGTCGATAGGTCCGATGATGCGTGTCGGTGATGAGTTGGCGAAAAAGGGTACAAAACTCGACCCAAGTCCGTCGTACGTACGCGCATGGATGGCCGACGTTGAACTGCGCGATGGATATATCGATGCCGCGCGCAAGCTCCTTACGGAGTCCGCTACCGTTGAGCCAGATCCACACGGCCTGCTCACACTGGGCCGCATCGAGTGGCGTGATGGGCAGCTGCCATCGGCGCTGTTGCACTTTCGAAAGGCTGCGGATCTCACGACGACGGGCGAGCCTCTCATGGCTGCCGAGAGCCTTGTCCTGGCGGGCGAAGTACTTTTCGATCAGCACGACGCGGCGGGTGCCCACAGTGCATTGGTGGATGCGCTTCGGCTTGCGTCGGCCGTTCATGCGAAATTCGAAGGTTCATCGCGCGCGCGCGCGGCACGTCTCGTCGCCCGTGTTCTTTACCGGTTGGGCGACGATCAAAGGGCCGAGCGCGCCCTTCGGCTTGCACTTTTGGACAGCACATCCTCTGTCCGTGATTTGGAAGCTAGCGCGGCTGATTCTATCGGCAATAGTCTCACCCGAGGCAATCTCAAACTTGCGCGCGATGCTCTTCAAATTGCGTACGGAAGTGAGATCCCGCCGGCCGAGGTCGTTTACTACGCACTCTGGTTGAGGTTGCTCGAACGTCAGAGCGGCGTGAAAGCTACCTCTGCTGCCGAGCGAGCGCTTAAGGCGGGGGTCGATCTTGGCGGGTGGCCTTCGAAGATCGCTTCCTTTGGTATGGGAGCACTCACCGGCGCCGAGCTGTATGCCGTCGCGTCCAATCCCGTTCAACAAGCGGAAGCCCAATTTTATCAGGCATTCGAGCGAAAGCTCGCGGGTGACGAAGCGGGCGCGAAGGCACACTTCGAAGCTGTGCGCGCGAGTGCGGGCATCAACTTGAATGAGTGGATGTTGGCCCGTGAGCTCCTTCTCGGGAAGAGCGCCACGGTCGCAGGCGGCGTGCCTAAGGACATAGCGGTCCCGTAATGGTGGTGGCTCGGGCAGACGCCCTTCATCAATTCACCGCTCGGCCATTCGATTGGGGCCAGCTTAAGCCGCTTCACCTTCGCGTCCGATCGCTAGTCGAGGGGTATTACTCGGGTGTTCACCGAAGCCCACGACGTGGTGCGGGCGTAGAGTTTGGAGGATTCCGTGAGTATTCGATGGGCGACGATCTAAGGTGGCTCGATCGTCGCGCCCGATTGCTTCACGATCGGATGATCATCAGGCAGTTCGAAACCGAAACCGAACGAGCTCTATTTATCGTTATCGATGCGACCCGGTCGATGCTGTATCGAGGTGAACGTGCGCACGCATCGAAGTTCGCCTACGCAGCCCTGATCGCGGCGGCCGTCGCCAAGATTGCGCTCGATGCCAACGATCCGGCTTCTCTAACCATTGTCGGCGGCGAGCCACCCGTTCCGGTTCTGCCTTTGCGAAGCGGCCCTTTGCAACTGGAGCGCACGATAGCGGCCCTCGAGGCAACGATACCCACGCTCGATGCAACACGCGAGCGTGGTGCACTCGAGCGCGCGTTTGAACATGTGATCCATCGCGCTCCTCGTGGATCCATTGTGGTTGCCTGCAGTGACGTGCTTGATGTGACCGACGAACTGTTCGCGCTCTTGCCCGGCATCGCGACAAAGGGTCGGTATTTGCATCTCTTACATATGGTCGACCCGGATGAACGGGATCTTCCCTTTGCAGGCAGTTCTCGTTTTGTCGGTCTTGAAGGGGATGTTTCCGTTGAAACCGATGGCGACATGATTCGCGGTCACTACGTTCAGACATTCGAGGAACATCTGTCACGCGTGCGCAGATCCGTCGAGGGCAAAGACTGCACCGTGCAGCTTGTCAATACAGCCGATAAACCGCTCGATGTTCTTCGCGCGCTCACGCAATCGATTCGATAATCGGCGTACTATGAACCCATGGCTCGCCTTCATCGACGCGCGCGCGAACTGCTTCATGCCTTTCTGCCTTTGACGGGGGTTGTCGCGTGCGACAGACAAGCGCCCCTGGTTGTGGCGCCTGTTGTGGATTACTCCGATGCGGGAGTTGGTTCGAAAATCCAAACGGAGACGTATCAGGAAACCGTTATTGCGTTCCCCGAGCGCAGTCTCCAACACTGCGCGCCGCATGAACGCGAGGCTGCACAGAAGCGTTGTGAGCCGACTGAGGAGACATCCGCCGCTGCTCATTACGCAGCACCGTTTGAGCGGTGCAAGGTATCGCCCGATTTCAATTTCGAGGCATCTACGGCCGCGTTTCGAGTAAAAAGTAACCATTGTTGTTACGTCACGTGGCGGTGCTTGCTCATAAGGCGCGGACGTCCTCTCGTCGATGAGGCAGGTAAAGGAACGGTTGCGTCGATGCGAATGACTCGCAAAACAAAGCCTCGGACGCGTTGGTGGCTTGATACGGCAAAGGCGGCGCATGCATCGGTTGCCGCGTTTGCGCGGCTCGCCATGGAGCTGATGGCGCATGGCGCTCCTCTTTCACTCGTTGAACGTACCCACGCCGCCGCACTCGATGAAGTAAGGCACGCACGCACGGCACTGCAGGAGGCACGCGTACACGACGTAGATCGAGCCATGGGGCCGCTGGGCATGAACATAAGCCGGCCCATTCCCTTGTTGGAGCAAGTCGGCCTCGAGGCACTGCTCGACGGTTGCATCGGCGAGGCAGCGAGCGTTCTTGTTTTGCAGGAACGAGCGGACAAGGAGTCACGCAGTGAGCGCTTGAATGCAATCGTGCTGGACGAGACGCGTCACGTGGCGTTGTCCTGGGACATCGTGGCCTGGGTGACTGAGCAGCTCGGATCAGGCTTTGTTCCAACATTGGTTCAAGCATGCGACGTAGCTCGAAGTCGAATTGAGCGGGCCATCGCAGATCAATCCGCGCCCGAAATGCTTGAGGAACTACGCGCACAGCTGGCCGTCATCGATAGCGTAGTTGCGCCGGTGCTTCGAACGTTTGGGCCGCCAAAGGCTTGTGATACCGATCAAGCATCGTGACATTCGTCACCGCTCTCGCACTGCTTATCGGTTTTCTGGCGATTGGACCCTATGTGGCGCATCGCTTTCGACGCGTTCAAACGAATCGCATTGAGTTCGCGCCCGTGCGCATGCTCCAGAACACGCGAACCGATCGGCGGAAGCGGTCCAAGCTCGAACACCGCGCCCTGCTTTCAGTCCGGATGCTTGTTGTCATTGCGCTCGCTCTTCTGGGGGCATCGCCCTTTGTCAGGTGCACTCGCCTCTCAGTGGATCGTGCACAAGGCGCATCGATCGCAATGGTCATTGTCATCGATGACTCACTCAGCATGAGGGCACGTCATGGCACGGAAACTCGATTCTTGCGCGCGAAAGAAGCGAGCCGCCAGGTGCTCGACTCGCTGCGCGAGGGGGACATGATCGCGGTAATCGCTGCCGGAAAACCGGCGCGATTGGTGCTTTCATTGGTTACGAATGTCGACCTCGTGCGAAAAACCATCAAGGAACTACCAGCGGCCGACCGTGCAACCGATCTCGAGGGCGCACTATCCATGGCGCAAGCTGTGTTGGCCCAGGCACCTCAGACGGACAAGCGAGTTACCTTGCTTAGCGACCTGGCAGATGGACATCCGAACGAGCCCTTGCCATCTTTAACAAGTGCGTCGCTTTGGGTTCCGTTGAACGAGCTCGCGCACGCAGCCGACGACTGTGCCATTCTTTCCGCGACGTCCTCCGCGACATCCGTTTCGATCGACGTAGCGTGCAACCGCGCGGCCTTACGGGGGTTGCGCGACGTTGTGCTCTTGGATCGTGATGGGAAGGAGCGAGCAAAGGCGCCGCTCGTTGTCGACGGAACGCGCGCTACCATTCAACTCCCGCTTGCGTCGGATGCTTCGCGCGACCTACGTGCTCGGCTCACGGGGTCTGATGCCAATTCCTACGACGACGAGCTCGCGGTGGCGACTCAAGTGAACGACGTTGCTGTTGGCCTGCTTATGGACCGCACAACCGAAACAGTTGAGACCGGTGGCGCTCCCATTCTTGAGCAAGCCATTTCCGCTCTTCACATGCCCCTCAAGGTTCGTTCACTGTCGACGCTCGACGATCAAGGTGCCGAGCTTCGACAGCTTTCGGCCATCGCCGTCGACGATGCGGCTGGATTTACGCCGGAACAACGCCGTGCGTTTGAGCAGTTCTTCGCTCGAGGCGGCTCCGCGCTGTTGGCGCTTGGTTCTCGATCGGCCCAAGCCCAACTTGGCTACACCTTCGAACCTATGCTCCTTCGCGTTCCAAGGTGGCTGCCATCTTCCGCAAAGGGCGCAAATACGTCCGCTGGGGTCGGTGCCGTTGGCGAAGCAGTTTCGTCATGGGACGACTTGCATGCGAAACATCGCAGCGTGCTGGCACACGAAGATGTTGCTGACCATACCCTGTACGCCACTTGGGTCGACGGCGCCCCCCTTGTGACTCAGCGCGCCATGGGACGAGGAAGCTCGTGGGTTGTCACGCTCCCGTTCTCTGCGCAGGTGAGCGATCTTCCGCTAACCACGGGATTTCTCGCGCTCCTCTACGATTGGCTGCAAGACGTGCGGTCGCGCCTCACGGGCTCACGCACGGAGGCCGGAGCGACGTGGACGTTTACAAAGGCTTCCGATGTGCGAATTAATGGACCCGCCGGGCCGGTCGAAGTGCGACGCGAGGGCGATGTTTTTCGCGCCGATCCGTCCCTTGTTGGAAGCTACGAAGTCAAGGTCGACGAGCAAACGGACACTCGCATTGTGGGTCCTCCTGCGGACGAGGTTGATCTTTCGCCACGAAAACGTCCGCCTTTGCCAACCACGCCGTCGGGAGGTTCAAACGCTTCGATCGAGTTGAGTCCCTACGTAGCCCTTTCGCTCTTGGTCCTTCTCCTTCTCGAGATGATCCTGAGGCAAGCGCGCCGTCGGGACGAGGAGCTTCATCCGGTGAGTCATGAATCCTGAGCGCATCATTCTTCCAGCGCTTTGCATGGCCCATTCGCACGCGTTTCAACGAGCGATGCGTGGTCAAGCGCAACGTCCGCCAAACAATTCCTCAGGCCATCCCGGCTCTTTTTGGTCGTGGCGCGAGCAGATGTATGCACTCGCTCATTCGCTGACTCCCGAAACCATCTACGACATGAGTCGTACGGCCTATGCCGAACTGCGCGCGTGTGGCGTGCGTACGGTAGGTGAGTTTCATTACGTTCACCATCAGGCCGATGGGATGCCGTACGCCGACCGGACCATTCTGGCAGACGCTGTGGTTCGCGCTGCGCTCGATGAGGGCCTTCGCATTGCGCTTTTACGGGTTGCGTACGAGCGCGGCGGAGCCGGACGTTCGGTGGAAGGCGTGCAACATAGGTTTTGCGATCCCTCGGTTGACGCAGTGCTCCGCGATGTCGACACACTTCGGGCAAAGTACGCAAATCACGATCGCGTTCGCATCGGTGTTGCGCCCCATTCTGTGCGCGCTGTTTCGCGTGAGTGGCTCGAGAGCTTGAGCGCGTATGCCAATGAACATGACTTGCCGCTTCACATGCACGTGGCCGAACAACCGCGTGAGATCGATCAGTGTCTCAAAGAGTCAGGGCGTAGACCGCTCGAACTTCTCGCGGACATCGGGGCTCTCACACACCGTTTCGTTGCCGTGCATGCGACGCATTTGAAGTTGCATGAGGCGAAGCTCCTCGGCGACGCACGGGCGTTTGCCTGCATCTGCCCCACAACCGAACGCGATCTCGGTGACGGACTTCCAAACATCAAAGCGCTTCGTGAGGCCGGCGTGAAGCTCTGCGTGGGCGTCGACAGCCACGTTGTTTCCGATCCGCTTGAAGAAATACGTTCTCTGGAGACGCACGAGCGCTTGCGATCTCTGTCGCGAGTAACGTTCAACGCGGGCTCACGCTCGCCAGCCGAGCAACTATGGCTTGAGGGGTCACAAATGGGTGCGATGGCGTGTGGATTTTCGGACGAAGGCGAAACCATTTCACTTGATCCCGATCACCTCGAACTAAGGCTCACAGATCCCGAACACCGCCTTGACGCCATTGTCTTCGGCTGCACAAAGGCGTTTCTTTTCTCTCATCGCTAGCGGCGCCATGCTTCGTAGGTATTCATGAGTTCCGAATTTCGACTCGCGTCCCGATTCGCGCCGTGCGGGGACCAACCGCGCGCCATCGCCGCGCTCACCGAGGGGCTTCTTCGTGGCGACAAGCACCAAGTGTTGCTTGGGATCACCGGTTCCGGAAAAACCTTCACGATGGCCAACGTCATCGAAAACGTGGGAAAGCCCGTTCTCATTCTCGCGCCGAACAAGACGCTCGCCGCACAACTCTACGGCGAGATGAAGGAGCTTTTTCCAGAGAGCGCGGTCGAGTATTTCGTCAGTTACTACGACTACTACCAGCCCGAGGCCTACGTACCGACGACCGACACGTATATCGACAAAGACTCGCTCATCAACGACGCCATCGACCGCATGCGGCACTCCGCAACCCGTGCGCTTCTCTCGCGTTCGGACGTCATCATCATCGCATCTGTCAGCTGCATCTATGGCATCGGCAGCGCGGAAAGCTACCACGGCCTGCTCATCCACCTCGAAGTGGGAGAGAACTGCCGGCGCGATGAGCTCTTGCGTCGTCTTGTCGACATTCAATACGAACGCAACGACATCGACTTCCACCGAGGCACCTTTCGTGTGCGCGGCGACGTGGTGGAGGTGTTCCCGGCCTACGAACAGGAAACGGCGATCCGCATCGAGTTCTTTGGCGATGAAATCGAGAGCATCAAGGAGGTCGATCCGCTGAGGGGCGGCACCAAAGCATCGCTAAAACGATACGGAATTTATCCCGGATCGCATTATGTAACTCCACAGGAACAAATGAAGCGCGCGATGGATGGTATCCGCGAGGAGCTTCTCGTTCGCCTGCAGTACTTCGATCGCGAAGGGCGATTTGTTGAGAAGCAAAGGATCGAGCAACGTACGCTCTATGATCTCGAGATGCTCGAGCAAATGGGCTTTTGCACGGGCATTGAAAACTACTCAAGGCATCTCTCTGGTAGAAAAGCGGGTGAACCTCCGCCCACACTCATCGACTACTTTGCCCGCAATTTCCTCGTGATTGTGGATGAGTCGCATCAAACCATTCCACAGCTTGGCGCGATGTATCGAGGTGATCGCGCGCGCAAAGAAACGCTCGTCGAGTACGGTTTCCGACTTCCCAGCGCGCTCGACAATCGTCCGCTGCAGTTCGAAGAATGGGAGGCGCTCGTTAACCAAGCGGTTTACGTTTCCGCTACGCCCGGCGAGTACGAGCTCAACAAAGCGCAAGGCGTCGTTGTCGAGCAAATCATTCGCCCAACCGGGCTTTTGGATCCCGTCGTCGAGGTGCGACCGATGGTGGGCCAGGTGGACGATCTGCTTGCCGAAATTCGTGCATGTATGTCACGCAATGAACGCGTGTTATGCACCACGCTCACCAAGCGTATGGCCGAGGATCTCACCGAGTACTACCGGGAGCTCGGTATCAAAGTGCAATACCTGCACTCTGACGTCGACACCTTAGAACGCGTGGAAATTTTGCGTGATTTGCGCCTTGGTGTGTATGAGGTGCTCGTTGGAATTAATCTATTGCGCGAAGGCCTCGACCTTCCTGAGGTCTCGCTCGTTGCGATTTTCGATGCGGACAAGGAAGGGTTTCTAAGAAGCCCACGCTCGCTCATTCAAACGATTGGTCGGGCCTCTCGTAACGTGAACGGGCGCGTCATCATGTATGCCGATCGAATCACGCCGGCGATGCAACGCGCCATGGAAGAGACGTCGAGGCGAAGGGAAGTGCAGGCGCGATACAACGCGGAGCACGGGATTGAACCTCAAACGGTTGTGCGCGCCATCATGACCATGAATCCAGCCGCGGGAACGGTCGATTACATGCACGTGCCCGTCGGGCCGTCGAGCGAACTTTCCTCAGACGACGAAGAAGTGCGCGCGGAACGCGTCGACGCTTTGCGCGCGGAGATGATTCAAGCGGCCGAGCGACTCGAGTTTGAGAAAGCTGCACGCCTCCGCGATGAACTGCGAAGGCTTTCGGCGAGCGATCCATTGGAGCCGCCACCACAAAAAAGGCGTAAGCCGCCCACGCGTCGGTCGCGAGGGCGGTAGCGACTTTCACTCACTCGGCGATGTTGATCTCGCGAATGTCCGACGAGAGGTTCTGCAGCGCGTTCACCTTGATGCGCGTTCTTGACACGCTGAACACATAGTCGTCCATCACGATGCTCCGCTCGACTGTGCTCGATGCTTCTGTCCACCAATTGGAGCAAAGGTTGTTCCCATAGTAGTTCGACGTACTCGATTGCGCCGGCGGGTGTGACACTTTGCCATGCAACGAAAACCCCGAATCTGCAGTCACGTCGTACACGAGCAGTCCGCTAAAGGTCATGTCGTAACCATAACGGCCGTCACCGCCGCCCTCGCACACGGTCATTGGAATCGCGAGCAGGTTCTTTGGAGCGAAGTAGTTGAACGCAAGGTGATTGGTGAGCGCTTCGGAGCTTGATCCGCGCGTCCCGATCATTTCTTTATGTGTGAGTTGTGGATCGTTTGGATTCGACACATCAAAGATCTGAAGGAGAACGCCATTAAAATACGCAAAGCTTCCGTGGTCATCGGCGTCGTAGCCGATGGTAAGAAGGTGTGTCGCGTCCATCCGATGTATGTACGTTGAAAATCCAGGAATTTTGAGCTCCGCAAGCTTGTTCGGCGCGCGGGGGTTTCCAAGATCGAACACGTAAAGTGGATCGGTCTTCTTGAACGTCACGACATATCCGCGATCCCCGTCGAACCGCACCGAGCGAATGTCTTCGGTAGGTGCGATCTGGTCGACAATTCCGACTGTCGCGAGCTTTCCAGCTTGATCCTCGAGAACTGCGAGTGTCGAGTAGACTTTCGGATCCGGTACGTGCCCTGAGGTCGTCGCGATCCGCAGGAATCCGTCGTTCTCGTCCATCGAGAATTGATTGAGTACGCGTCCCTTGACGATGCCGCTTCCTCGATAACTCGAATCGGCTGTGCCATTACCAAGCGCGAACTTGTGCACGGTGGAAATCTGCTCTTCACCGGAGGGGACGTACCATCCTCCGTAGGAACTCTCGTGTGGCACCGCCATGTAGAGCGCGTCGTGCGACGCATACACGGCTCCTGGCCCGCTCAGGATCGTGGTCGACTTCAACGATCCGTTGGCCGCAAGGTCAATCGAAACCAGCGTTGTGAAGTCGGCACCGTCCGTCATCGCGCTCTTGTACAGAACCGACGAACCAACGCCTTCGCCTGTATCCATGATTGCGGGCATGGCGTAGTGGGTGTTCGCAATGACGCTCTCGTTCGCCGCGAGGAGCTGATCGTACGCGGCATTCACCGAAGTTTCGCTCGTGCGATTCGCGTTGCCTGCCGATTGCTGCCACGCCGCATGCGGGAACTCTTTTGTCAGTACGGTGTGGACGACACCATCCACCATGCGTGCGGCGAGGAGTGAGCTGTCGAGGTCAATCTGGCGAAGGAGTATGGGGGCACTGCGGTTTGAAACATCAAAAACGGAAATGACCGTGTCTGTTCCATCGCCCCGCAAGTCGCACTGATAGCCGTACGTGCACTCTGAATTGTAACCGCCACGGTAGTAATTTCCGCCACTCGATGTCCCGGTCGATGTGCGAGGCTTTGCTGAATACACAAGCGCGCGCGATCCGCTCACAAAGAGCTTCTTCGCTTTGCCCGGTACCGAGACAACAGAAAGCTCTCGCGCCTCCGTCGGTGGCCACGCCTGCACGATGCGAAACTTCGAGCCGTTCGCGACGTAGATGGTCTGATTGTCATTCTTGATGAAATCGGCTTCGTCGACGCCGGCGACTTGGTTGTTGGTCGTCGATGTCTGCGAAGCACCCTGGGCACTATCGGACGAAGCACCTCCGGCGGACGCAGACATGGGAACGGCTTCGTCTGAGGCACTCCTGGAAGAAGGTCTTGATCCGCACCGCGCATACACAAGCTCTTGCTTGCGCGATTGTTCGACGGCGACTCGCATGGACACGCGATCGCGTTCGCGGAGCGCTTCGTCGAGCGCTTGTGGAGGGAGCGAGGTTAAGTCGGCACGGGCCTCGCCGGTTGAGGAAGGCTGCAACGCGGTCACGCTGTCGACACACGCTTGGTAAGCTTCTTCCGACGACTGACACCCCGCGGCAGCAAGGGTGATCACAGGGGCAACTGCAATGAGTAGAAGGCGCATGGACCTCCGCAGTGCAGCCTATGTGCCACAGAGCGCCATCGTGCACTTACTTGGAAAATTGGCTGAATCACGCGACCATTGGTGTGCCAACTGTGCCATTTGGACGTAACCGTCGGTTCTCACGTCTCCGCAATCCCCAACGCTTTCGGGTTGCGCCGCATTAATCGCGTGGTATCCCAGCCCCGGCTTGTAGCGTGCTTCGAGCCTAAGGATTTGCCCTATGCAGCCCCTCCTTTCTCGCCAGTTGTTATGGATCTTCGTTGCCTCGTTCACAACGGGCTGGTTCGGGACGGGTGTCTTCGGTTGCAGCGGTGTCGATCCGGTCCCGCTTATTGAGCCGCATCCGCCGATCACCGAACCCACGCGCAATGAAGTCGAAGTGATTGACTGGGCGTCCCGAAGTTCCGTGCGCACGCTCAAATCAGGCGAGGCGTCGCGCATCGAATTCGGCGGGGGCCGCGGCTACGGTGTTGCACATTTCGAAGCGAGCGAGGGACAGCGCTTCGTCTTGCGCGCAAGCGCGCCCGATCGCGTGCTCGTTGTATGGGCCGTGACGGGTAATCGAAAAGTGATTGGATTCGGCGGAGCTGCCGCGGACCTCGAGTTGGAAGCATCAGCAGACATGCGCGTCTTCGTTGTCGTCCGCGATCGCGACTTCCGATCGGGCGCGGCGGACGTCACCCTGTCGCTTGAGGATTCCGCGTCACACAAAGCGATTCAGACCACCGCACCGTAGGCCTGCGCGACTGCCAGTGTGGTCAACAGGACGACTCGGCAGTGCGCATTCATGCGCGACTCGTTGGTCGGGGATTCGTTCGCGTGGCATTCGTCTCGCCAAGGGGACCAGTTCACACGAATCAGGCCAGTCTTGCCTACGCGGGCGAGTAACCCAATTAGCGCGCCGTTGTGGTGAGGCTCCGAGCGGGCTGCACGGCGCTGGGACCCTTTCTGGAATTGGTGCTCAAACCCGCACCGATGATCTGATAGGACGTGCCGGACGTTTTGACGAAGACATCGCCACCATCCACATAGTCGGGGTTATTCGCCTGAATGCTCATATTCCCGAGGAGCTCACCCGCCGAAATGCCGCGCAAGGCAGCATAGACGTGGTCGGAATACGGCTTGGTTGAGGCCGGCGCAAATGCGGTCTGCGTTTTGCCATGCCCGTCTTTTCCGTAGCCGATCGACGTCATGTAGATCCCTTGGACACTACAATTCTTGCGCGTGTTCGGTGTGCTGGTGCACAGCATCCGGTCGATCGCGGACTTGTCAGGGAGGTGGTACGAGTTCTTGTTCGTGCTTCCCATGCACGAGGCACCGGCCGCGTTCTTGACCTCGTTGCAATAGCCCACGCTCACGACAATGTTCTGTGGATCGAGCGCTTCGAGGATCTCGTCGCTGTTGCCCGTGTTCGAGCCGTGGTGTGAAGCCACGATGACGT